>JABSRS010000340.1 GCA_013214885.1 Gammaproteobacteria bacterium | reverse complement strand
TTAGGATCAGGAATAATAATGAATAAAAAGTTACAGCCAACATTAATAGCGCTTTCCCTTGCAGCAACTTTTGGCACCAATGCAGCAGTTTACAAAATTGAAAATATCAATGAAGTATTTACCATTCACGGGACCATTGACGGTAGTCGTAGTGGCTATGGCGTCGTAGCTAATAGTAATTCCAAATACATCGGTGGTGCATCGGGTCGCTTTGCCATTCAACTTACCGATGAGCAAGAAGATGCGATAGTCAACAGTAAGTTAGATGTTACATTAAATGCTACTGCTAATGCTACTGCTGCTGCTATTGCATACCCTGTTGCGAAAAATAAACCTGTTTCGAGTAACTTTGTATTTGAATTTGACCAAAATTTTATCCCAAAACTTGTTGAAGTAGTGCCAGAAGTTATTTCTGAGGCAGCGACAGCAACGGTAAAAAGTTACATTTTTGGTATTAATGATTCAGATATTTTAGTTGGAACGACAAGCTCAGCGGCCTACACCATAGCCGATCCTGACCAAACAGCTGATAACAGCAGCAAGGATGACCCTTTCTACGCTTACGACTTCACGCAGCGAGGAGTTATTATCGACCAAGGGGTTCCAACAACCTTTAGTCCCGCTAACATTACATACGGCGGCCAAAGTGGTTTCACCGCGATAAATGGCACAGGAACTATCGTTGGATATGCCAGTATCGGGGTTAATAAATCATCACAAGCATTAATTGATAAATCATGCCTTGAAACTTATAAAGATACTATTCCACTGGCGGTTTGTACTGGCGGCTTTACTCATTCCAATATGAAAAATGCTGCCGCTAAGTTTGATATACGTGCCTATCGTTGGGAATATGTCAATGGTCAATTAGTTAACGAAACACTACTAGGCTCGTTGGCACAGCCAATCGATGACGACGATGAGACTGTTTACACCAGTATCGCACTCGACATCAATGATGCAGGGATTGCCGTCGGTCGTTCATATGCATTTCGTCAGGGCGTCAAAGAAGTCACCAGTAAAATCAATGTTGCGGTTGTTTATAAAGACGGTAAAATTATTGATTTAATGGATCATAATAACGCTGATTGGCAGCACTCTCATGCTGTTGCTATCAACAAAGGCAATCTAGTTGTTGGTGCTGTTACTCGAAATTTCTCTGGCTATACACGTAACAAGTTCTTTATTCATGATGCCAGCAGTGATTCAACAGCCATTGAATTCCCGCTAGATTTTAAAACCACGGAAACAGATTTTTCGAGTAATGCCAACGCGATTAACGACAGTAACATCGTGGTCGGCAATATTGAGATTGATGCGATTAAAGCGGGAACTTCCCGTCGTACTCATGGTTTTTATTATGATCACAATACTAAATCATTTAGCGATATCAACGATATGTTGACCTGTACATCGCTAGGTTTTGAAACAGATGGCGCCGATAAAAAGAAACACAGTGTCGAAATCCAAGGCGGTAATGGGGTCACTATCAGTTACGACATCGATATCACTATTGTTGATGTTAACGACATCGCCAATGACGGTACTATTTTGGCAACCGCTTTAGTCAAGTTGCCAAAAGTTAAAACCCAATGGGTTAATGAGGCAGGTGATATATCAGATGTGCCAAAAACAGATTACAAAGAACAAGTTGTGTTCGATGCCAATGGTCAGCCAGTATTTGCTGTTGATGGCTCAGGTAAGCCCGTAACCGAGCAGCTAGCTCGAGCTGTTGTGTTAAAAACGACTTCTGACCAGGCATGTGACCTTACTGGCACTGGGATTATCGATGAACCCTTTGTACGCCAAGGAGGAAATTTTGGCTGGGCGATGTTAGTGCTTTCGTTGTTTGGACTTGGACGTCGCCGCGTAAAAAATAAATAATTATTTACGCCACAAGATCAACACCTTACCCATTTTTGATATTATTTGGTAATAATAGGGCTTGATCCTCAGTAAAGTTTCCTTTAAAAATAGAGTGTCGCTGGTTAAAAAAGCGGCACGTTTTTAATAAAGAGGATAGCTTTATGAATAGACAGAAAAGAGACCGCAATGAAAGAGCATTTAACAAAGGACACAATGCAGGAGCGCAAGGGCATTCGAAAGAACGATGTCCCTACACAGCAGTAGAACATCGACAACTTTGGCTTGGTGGATGGCGTGATGCCTGTGAGGAAAAAGCCGCTGGATTCTTGATTAAATAAGTCTGTCTATCAAATCCAATGATGTTACGTCTTAATCTTGTGACATCCTGAACATAAGAAAGCACTGCAATGGCAGTGCTTTTCTGATCTAACGATTTGAGTATTTAGCTATTTAGATATTTCGCATGGAAATCTAGGTGTTGCTCGATAAAACTGGCGATAAAGAAATAGCTGTGATTATAACCTTCGTGTTGGCGAATCGTCACAGGGTAGTTTGCTTGCTCTGTTGCCGCAATGAAGTTTTCAAGTAATAATTCTTCGGCCAAGAATTGATCATCGAGTCCCTGATCAATTAACATCGGCACATGCTGAGTCGCTTGGCTAACTAATTCGCAACTGTCATATTGCTGCCAAGAATTAAGGTGATCGCCTAAATAATTGAAAAAGGCTTTTTGACCCCATGGTGTTTCAACGGGGTTAGTGACAGGACTAAAAGCAGAGACACTGCGATAGTTATTGCAATTTCTTAGGGCAATCACTAAAGCACCATGACCACCCATTGAATGACCGAAAATCGATTTGACGTCGGAAATTGGTAAGTTTGCCTCAATCAGGCTTGGCAACTCGCTAACCACGTAGTCGTACATGTTAAAATGCTTGTTCCAAGGTTTTTGAGTGGCGTTGACATAAAAACCAGCCCCTTGACCGAAGGCATAATCATCTTCCAAATCATCAGGCACATCTTCACCGCGTGGACTGGTATCAGGCATAATCAGGGCGATACCATGCTTAGCAGCAAAACGTTGGGCACCCGCTTTAACCGCGAAATTCTCATCAGTACAAGTTAAACCCGACAGGAAATATAAAGCAGGCACTTTATGGTCTTTGTTAGCTTGTGGCGGTAGATACACTGAAAAAGTCATTAGGCAGTTATTAACCGCTGACTGGTGTTGAAATTGAAGATGTTGGCCATCGAAAAGTTTTTGGCTTGATACTTCGGTTATTGTTGTCATGATAGACTCTATTGCTTAAATATTTAGTGCTATTCTACCAAAATTTTATGCTTTAAGTTGAAAGGTATTAATAAAAATGATTAAAAAAATGAGCCTTTGCTACACCTTACTTACCGTGTTAACCCTAACAGTGGTGCTGTGAGCGCCGAACAAAAATTTGCTATTACGATTCATGGCGGTGCGGGGGATATTTTGCAAAAAAACTTCACGGCAGCCAAAGAACTGGCATACAAGGAGAGACTGGCATTAGCCCTCGATCGTGGTTATGAAATTCTTAACTCTGGTGGCACCAGTGTTGCCGCGGTGACCACTGCAATCAATGTGATGGAGAATTCGCCATTATTTAATGCAGGCCTCGGTACTGTGTATACCTTTGATGAGACTCATGAACTTGATGCTTCCATTATGGATGGCAACACTAAACAAGCAGGTGCTGTATCTGGGGTAACTCGGATTAAAAATCCAATTAATTTGGCTGGCCTGGTGATGACTAATTCAGTTCATGTGATGCTCTCTGGTGCTGGGGCTGAGAAATTTGCCGAGCAACAAGGAATAACATTGGTCAATAATAATTATTTTGATACTGATAACCGCTACCAATCACTGATTAAAGCTAAACGAAAAATCAACGCGCTTGAAGCACAATCAACCAATGCCAAAGAGTATCAGGCCAATTATAATCGACTAGACCTCGACTATAAATTCGGGACTGTTGGTGCGGTTGCGGTTGACACTCATGGCAATATTGCAGCAGGGACTTCAACGGGGGGATGACGGCCAAACGATATGGCAGGATTGGCGATTCACCAATTATCGGGGCAGGGACTTGGGCTGATAATCAATCATGCGCTGTC
>JABSRS010000339.1 GCA_013214885.1 Gammaproteobacteria bacterium | reverse complement strand
TATGGTCGATGTCCTTACTAATCTCTAGTATTTCGTAATCATTGAGCTCGATGACCCGCGAATTTTCTGAAATCGCACAACGAGAATACTTTGCTGCTTCCATCTCATATACAAACTGGTTAAGACTTAAAATAACAAAGTTTTTATACTGTTGTTTACGACTGGCGAGGGTCGCACTTAGCTCCTTTTTTTCCCACTTTGATCATTCACCGTGAGACCCATCTCGATGTCTAACTCATTACTCGCCTGTTCAATCTCTGACTCAAAGAACACAAATAGCTGAACCAGTACTATCGCAGCTAACACCATTCTAAAAATTGCCGTGGTTATCGGATAGCTGATATTACTGATTAATTTTACCGCTCTCAGCCCAAATGGTTTTAATACCAACAACACAAATAAATAAATAAATAAATAAATAAAAGGGTAAAATCATTTGGACCAATAACAAGGCAATAATCGTAAAACCAATTAACCAAAGTGGTAGGTACAATAAAATTGCAAAATTGTGGCTGTAAGGTAACTGCGCGGCACTAACACCCGTTATTTCGTTTATGACTGTTGCGGCATTGTCCAAGGTAAAGTTGGCCATAATGGCATAGAAAAATAGTAACAACCCCTTACCTGGCAAGGTATGCCACAGCAGCACAAATTTAGGCCAAAACTCTAATGCCAACGCGAGCATAATAGGCAAACAAGCAACAGTCCAATCGTCAGCGAACATTAACATCAACGTTGCAATCAAAAATAAAGTTTGAGAAATATTCAATCGTCCAATCACTTTGGTTAATTGAAATTTAAATTTTGACAGCACACTTAATGGATTAAGTTTAGGTTTTGGGATGGTTAATTTTGGTAATTCCATGACCGTTTCATTTTTATGATTTGATTTAAATATATGCTATTGTCAGGGGCTTAATCAATACTTGGGAATATTTGGCTATACTTATTAATAACTATCGCCAAACAAAGTAACCCACCATACAATAAAGAGACCAGCGTAGTTAAGGGAATATATCATGAATACTTTTTACCAATTATCAGCCACCAGCCTGCAACAGCAGACTATCGAGATGAATCAATATAAAGGCAAGGTAGTACTCGTGGTCAATACCGCCAGTAAGTGCGGCTTAACTCCACAATACGAAGGCTTGCAGGCACTGCATCAACAATATCAAGACCAAGGATTAGTGATCTTAGGTTTTCCGTGTAATCAATTTAAAGATCAAGAGCCTGGTGATGCTAGCCAAATTTCTCAAGGCTGTTTATTAAATTATGGGGTCAGTTTTCAAATGTTTGATAAAGTTGAGGTTAATGGCCACAACAGCCATCCGATTTACCAATACTTAAAAAATGAGTTACCTGGAATCTTTGGCAATAACATCAAATGGAACTTTACCAAGTTTTTAATCGGTCGTGATGGTCAACCTATCAAACGTTTTGCACCAACGACTAAACCTGCGGCAATCGAGTCTTTTATTATCAAAACACTTGGTTAAAATTTTGTTGATCAGCCCCTGGTCCTAATGGTTGGCCGTAGCTAAATTCAACATAGTTACCATTAGGATCGACTAGGCCACAGTAGTAGCCAACAGGACTAGGATGCTGACTCGCAGGCCATACTAATATTCCCGCCACTTTGGCTTTAGCGGCTATCGAGTCGACCTCCTCTTTACTGGCAACCGCAAAGCCCAAATGACTAAAATCATCGGTTGCTAATTGCTGGCGATGTCCACCTTTGAGTAATACCAAGACAAATTGCTGCTCTTTACCCTGTTCCGCCAGCCACACCACCTCGGTGTCATGGTGTTGGCGCCGATGGACGATAATCAGCTGACAGAAATCGAGATAAAATTCGAGACATCGCTCAAGTTGTTCGACATGTAATGCTAAATGGGTCAAGGTTGGTCGCATGTTTTCACCCGTTAATATCGTGTTAAATCGTCATTAACTTGATTGGCCCAGGCTAAAATCCCGCCTTCCAAATTACTAATGTTTTGATAGCCATTATCAATAAACTGCTGGCAAACTTTGGCAGACCGACCGCCTAGTTTACAATGAAATACCAGAGCTTGATCTAATTTAAATCGAGCCATCTGCTCGCTAATTTGTGCCATTGGAATATGGACACTGCCAGCAATCTCGCAAATGGCCCTTTCATAATCTTCTCTAACATCAATCAGCACAATGTCAGGCTCAGTCTCGATTAAATGTTGCAATTGCAATGGCGTTAATTGCTGATAGAGCTTAATTGATTGATTTGATGACAGACCACACAATTGCTCATAATCTCCTAATGTCGTCATTGTTGGCTGACTTGAGCAGATTGGGCAATCAGGATTTTTTTGTATCACTAAGGTTTCAAAGCTCATATTGAGCGCGTCATACAACAATAAGCGGCCACTTAAGCTGTGGCCAATATTGGTGAACATTTTAATTGCTTCCGTTGCCTGAATCGAGGCAATGATTGCTGGTAGCACTCCAAGTACCCCCCCTTCCGCACAGGAAGGAATTAATCCAGGCGGTGGCGGCTGAGGGTACAAGCAACGGTAACAAGGGCCATCTTGAAAATTAAACACCGAAGCTTGACCATCAAAACGAAAAATACTGCCATAAATATTGGGCTTATTGAGCAACACACAGGCATCATTGACTAAATAACGGGTCGGGAAATTATCGGTACCATCAATCACTAGATCGTACTTTTTAATGATCGCGAGGGCATTATCGCGATTGAGCGTTTCTCGATAGCTCTCAATCTTAATATAAGGATTAAGCTGATAAAGATGTGACTCGGCACAATCGGCTTTTGAGACCCCAACATCACCTACGTTATAGAGAATTTGCCGCTGCAAATTCGATTCATCAACCACATCATTATCGATAATCCCGATCCGCCCAACGCCAGCAGCCGCTAAATACAAACTAACTGGACACCCTAGTCCACCTGCACCAACAATTAACACACTCGATTGTTTGAGTTTTTCTTGCCCAGCCACGCCAATTTCTGGCAATAAAATATGGCGGGAATAGCGACTGAGTTCATCGGGACCAAGGGTTGAAATAAAGGGGGTTGACTCAAAAGGCTTGGCTCCAACTGACTTAGCATCACTGCCACCAGCAATAGCTGGCACAATTCGCAGTTCGCTGCCTTCTTGAAGTATCGTATTAACCCCTTGCAACTGCCGAATATCGACTTTGTTATAGAAAATATTAACAAAGTTTCGTAAATCGCCTTTAGCATCGACAATTTGCGGCTGAATATCGGGATAAGTTAAAAACAATTGATCTAAAGCTTCGTTGACATGAACCGCTTCAAGTTCAACGATTGACTGATCATTGGTAAAACGCCGCAGTGGCGAAGGTATTTTCATTAAAATCATCATTGCTCTACCCTCCTGATAGTGATGTTATCGGCAGTAAATTCGCTGCGATCATCGCGCAGCCGCCAAGAACTGTAGCTATAAACACGGCCATCAAATACTGAAATAATGATGTAGCTGATCCCCGGCCATGCGTGTTTACGGTCAAACTCAGACGCTAAATCACAATGATTTGGGTGCGAATGAACAATACTGACAATCATTAAACCCAGCGCATCAGCTTCATCTTCAACCTGCTGATACACTAAAGGGTCAATTAAAAATCGCCGCTGTTGGTTCGCTCCCAAGCGTTGGTTTTGACAGGGATAATAATAGTGGCCAATGGCCATGTTATGCTCACCGAGTGAACCAATAATAAAACCACAGCACTCGTGCGGAAAGCTTTGAGTAGCGTGCTCAAGCATTTGATTTTTGATGCTAGGGCTTATTTCAATCGCCATCATTATCACCACTCGATTGCCATAATCTGGTACTAAAATAACGTTCACCCGCATCACAAAGTAACGTGGTAATAACACCCATCGATAAGCTGCCCATTAACTTAAGCGACGCCGCAACATAGGCTCCTGACGACTGACCAACAAAGTAACCAGCTTTGGCCAGGGTATGACACATAGCCTTCGCTTCATCGCTAGTGACGTCAA
>JABSRS010000034.1:13041-15807 GCA_013214885.1 Gammaproteobacteria bacterium | reverse complement strand
TATATGAGCAAGCAGAGCGATCTTGCGTTAGATCACCCGTTAGTAATGTTAAATCAATATGATGAAATTGTGAGGCAAGTGCTTTTACCGCTGCAAAACTTTCATCACAATTGACTCCCATCAATTCTCCACCATCTGATAAATGAAGATCGCTAAATTGTAATATTTGCGGATTAACCTTGTTTAACTTTAACACCGGTTGATTCATAAAATCCCTTGACTGTATGGCAAAACGCGCCCATCTACACAACAATGTTTTAACCACTGACTTAAATATTTGTTGATTTGATGTTTCTCATCAGGCTGTTGCATTAAACGATTGGGATAATCATAACTCGATTTGAAAAAGCGAATCTGTCGACTAGCTAACACTTCTGCCATTTCAGCATCATGATATAGCCGTACTTTTATTTGAGGTGTGAGTTGAGTTGCACTTTCATCAATATCAATGTTACTGGCAATAGTTTCTATTGACACGACGCAGGTGTATCGAGTTTCCTCGATCACCTCAAGTTGAAAACACGCACTATCGAGGTGATAAAAAAAGAAACTATTAACCGTTAACTGTGGAACCAGCTTGAGCAACATGGTGTAATTTAGGCTACAACAACGATGAAGCCCAGTCAGATCAGGATGATATTTAGATTTTACCATAAATGGATTTTTCATTAACTGAGCCACTGCTGATTCAATTTATCAACATTAAGGGCTAGCCATTGCAAGCCGATAATAGATGCACCATTTTTAATCTCGCCGCTCTCTAATGCCTTTAACGCATCGGTTCGATTCATCACGAACACTCTGATGTCCTCTCCTTCGGCTTCTAAACCAGCATATTGGGATATCTTGGTGACATCAACCCGTGCAATATACATATCTATCCGTTCTGACATCCCGCCAGGACTAGACAAGTAACTCATTATTTTTTTACACTGTTGACACTCAAGCCCTGTTTCCTCAAACGTTTCTCTAATCGCTACGCTTTGAGAATCTTCACCCTCGTCGATAATCCCCGCCACTAACTCGATCATCCAAGGATTGATTTGATGATCAAACGCGCCGACCCGTATTTGCTCAATTAAAACCACCTGATCGGTGATCGGATCATAGGGAATAACCACCACCGCATGACCCCGCTCAAATAGTTCACGCTCAATCGGCTTACTAACACCACCTTTGAACAATTTATGGCTAAAGGTGTATTTTATCATTCTGAAATAGCCCTGCCATTGCAGTTTCCTGCTCACTATCTGTAAATCATCGCGGCTATAAGTGGTTAATTTTTTCATCGTCGGCTCTAACCCATCCATTAATTAGCCTGAGTTTATCAGTGCTAAAGCCTATTTACACAGCCATTAATCACTATTTATACAATATTGGTAAATTTAAATGAACCAAACCTAAGGAATAGTTTATTATCTTGTTTTACAAACAAACTGTTACACTTACCTCCTAGATGTCATACTAAAAAACCATTAGATTAGACTAAACAAATTATTTAACCTTAGGAATAAAGATGAGCACAAAATTAAACAAGCTTCTTATCTCTGTCAGCTTGGGACTTATCTCATATGGCGCCAGTGCCGATAGCCTGCACCATATATATCAACAAGCGCTACAAGGCGATCCGCAGATTAAGCAAGCTAAAGCTAATCGTGACGCTCAATTTGAAGCGATCAATCAATCTCGCGCGGTATTATTACCACAAATTAGCGGCAGCATTTCAATTGCTAATGGCACGACTAAATTATCAAAAACTAGTCTTGCTAAGCCTAACAATACGGATAAAGATTCAAGTTGGCACAAAAACAGTGAACACTGGGGCGGAAGCGCGGGCGTTAGCTTAACTCAACAGATTTATTCACACGGTTCTTGGTTAAACCTGAGTTTGAGCGAAAAGGCTGCGTCACAAAGTGATGCCAAACTTGCCCAAGCGCAACAAGGATTAATCTTGCGTGTTGCTAATGCTTATTTTAACGTCTTAAAAGCTCAAGATGATTTATCTTTTGCCCAGGCGGAAAAGCGTTCAATTGAACGCCAACACAAACAAACTCAAGAACGTTTTGACGTTGGCTTAACTAACATCACCGACTTACATGAAGCCCTCGCTCAGCTAGATCTGTCGGTCGCCAATGTTATTTTGGCCGATAATCGCCTAGAAAACAGTTTCGAAGTATTGACTGAAATTACGGGTTTACGTCATAGTAATCTCGACATTTTAGACACTGACAAATTTAGCCCTTCAATCCCATCACCAACCAATGCCAAAGGGTGGGTTAGCTTAGCTCAAGAAAATAACTTAGAGTTACTTAACCAACGTTTAAGTGTTGATATTGCCAAGCAACGGATCAATATCGCTAAAGCAGGACATTTGCCAAGCTTAGATGCATCCGCTTCGTTATCACATTCATACAATCCTTACCTGGCCGATACAGCAACGATTGGCATACAATTAAATGTGCCAATTTACTCAGGTGGCAGCACGACATCTAAAACCACACAAGCACGTTTAGGTTATGTGGCAAGTGCGCAAGTGCTTGAACAAAGCCATCGCACGGTGATCCGTAATATCCGCAACAACTTTAACAATGTTCGCGCGTCTATTAGCTCAATCAATGCTTACAGCCAAGCAGCTAAGTCTGCCGATAGCGCATTACAAGCGACCGATGCAGGTTTCCAAGTGGGAACACGCACCATGGTTAATGTATTAGACAGTACTCGTCAAGTGTATAACGCCAGAAAACAGCTATCGAATGCCCGTTATGG
>JABSRS010000034.1:1532-13031 GCA_013214885.1 Gammaproteobacteria bacterium | reverse complement strand
TAATTCGCTTAAAAAGAACTAAGCTTATTTAGCATGTCAAAACTACTTCTTTTGAAGCAGTGATATTGAAAAAGGGATCTAATCGATCCCTTTTTATTTGCTTATTACTATGTGTTACTACACTAGCCAATTTTTCGATGATGTTTCTAATGTTTACCTAATATTTTCATCGTTGCAACCGCTGTTTTATGTGCCGAATTGGGTTTTTTCCCCGTCACTAAACGACCATCTATTTCTACATACCCCTTGAACGGTAATATCGATTTTTTAAAGTTTGCACCATGTTTTTTAGCTAAATCCTCGGCATTATAAGGTACTTTGTTTTTTACCCCTGCAATGATTTCCTCTAGCCATGAAAAGCCGCTGATGGTTTTACCACTGATCAGATAGTTACCATCAGAAAGTTTGGTGTTTAACAATCCACAATAACCATGGCACACCGATGAAACTACACCTCCTTGTTCATAAATATCACGAGTCAAACGTTGCAGATCTTCATCATCCGTGAAATCAAACATTACACCATGGCCACCAGTGAAATATATCGCGTCATAGTCTTGTGCTGGGCGTTTACTGCAACTAGCGTATTATCTAATCGCACCATAAACTCAGGCTCATTGTAACGAGCTTTTGTCGCCTTATCTATCATAGGGAATACCAGGCTTTTAGGTTCAAGTGGCGTCTTACCACCCTTGGGACTGATAAGGTCAAAGCTATAGCCATCGTCTTCCATTACATCCCAGAAATGAACTAACTCGCTTAGCCACAAACCCGTTGCCATATTATGTTCAGGGTAGTTATCTTGATTGGGTTACTATAATTGCTATCTTCTTTTTCATGATTCTTTCCTAATAGTTGATATGAACTCAAGATTGTGGATGCAGGATAACTTTGCCATTTCGGCCATCTTCCATAGCGCGTATCACCGCTTGATCTAGCTGTGCCAGCGGAAAAACACCCTCGATTTTGGTAAATAGACTTCCTGATATCAGCTTTTCGTTACAATCGACATCTTTTCATGTTACTTTTTAATTAATGACGCTATAAGCGTATGTTTTATGAATGTTATTCTATATTCAGTTAATTTTATTGGATAATGTCAACTGGTTTATTGAATTAACAACAATTTACATGGACGAACATGAATTATATTTTTAAGACCCTGACCCTGACGCTTACTATTTTAATGGTATTATTTTTCACATGGTTTCAGTTTTCGTCGAATTTATCAATGAGTGACTTAGATGAAAAAGAAGAAAGTCTGCCGAATGAAACTATCAATAAGATAAAGGATAGTAAGGGTGTTATTAAGGGTAGCGTTAACGATGAGTTATATAAAGAAATAGAAGAAGTATTAAATGGTAGCATCCCTTCAAAAAAACTTCATACCATTTGTTTAAAGTTATCAAATGAATTTAATATAAAAGAAGACTTTGGCAACAAGATGGTAAGTGCATTAAGCAAGTGCAGAGGAATTCGTAATCAATACGGAGTTACTAAAAAATCTATTAACGAAATAAAAATGATAGTTGATTTATTAAAAAATCAAGGGTGGCAGTATGTGATCAATAAAATTGAAAATGGAGAAATTTCAGCCCAGAGTTCTCTTCAGTCTAAAGAATTCCCTATGCATAACTTACTAGATACTTTTACGGGTGCTGGTGTGAAAAATATAGAGGCATATGAAAAACTGATTAGTTATGGAGTGAAACCAAACGCCATGTTTTTAAGTCTATCTTTTATAAAGAAACGTAACGACTTGATTAAACTATATGAAAGGCATGTCGATATATTTTCATTGAATGATATGCAACAAAATATAGTTTATAGCGCAGCAGCCTTTGGTAGCTTGTCCGATATGGACTATTTTCTAGATAAAGGAGTCCCCTATGAAGATATTTTGGGGAGAGATCCTTTAGAACAGCAGCTAACTCGTTTCTCGTTTAAAATATCAAAAAAAGTACTAAAAAAGTTCATTGAAAAACACAATATAAATTTAACCGACCACCACCTTCAGGCTGTAATAAAAGGTGGTTCATCACTTGAACTATTCGACTTTATTAAAGAGCGGTTACATCAATGATTTTGAGTTAAGTTTAACTAAAGCCTACGATTAGCAATTTTCGATTGCTAACTTTTTACTAACCATTAAACTTAATTTTATTTATATCTAGGGTAATTATGTCGATTGAACGTATTGAAAAAACACCAAGAATGAGCCGAATCGTTAAGCACAATGGCACCGTGTACTTATGTGGCCAAGTTTGTAAAGACTCAACCCAAGACATTACCGAGCAAACTGCCAGCATGTTAGACAAAGTAACTGATTTATTAGCGCAAGCTGGTAGTGATAATCAGCACATTCTTGCTGCGACTATCTACATTAAAGACATGAAAGACTTCGCTCAAATGAATGCCGTTTGGGATAACTGGGTTGAACCTGGTTTTCAACCAGCTCGAGCCTGTGTCCAAGCGAGCATGGCACGCGCTGAGCTATTGGTTGAAATATCAGTGGTTGCCGCGGTTAAATAAGCGAAAGATCAAAGACTGGATGTTGCAAGGTGACTACTTGATTGGTAGTCACTTCACCAAGTAATGGTGCTTCAATCTGATCAATCAAATAATCAAGATTGGTTTGGTAATGACTCATCGGCTGCGCTAACTGATTGGCAACCCAGCCGATAATATTTAAACCATCATTTTTTATGGCTTCAACCGTTAACAACGCATGATTTAAACAGCCTAGCTTCATCCCAACCACCAAGATCACATCAAGCTGTTGACTCACCACAAACTCACTTAACCACTGCTTATCATTAATTGGTAGACGCCAACCCCCTGCGCCTTCAACAATTTCAATGTCATAACCTGCTAAACGCCCCTGCCACCAATGGTTTAATTGGGCGGTGGTAATTTGCTCCCCTTGAATTTTTGCGGCGATATGCGGCGCAATGGCAGCTTCATAACAAATTGGATTGATAACATCATAAGCTGGTTCACCCGCACTGGCTCGTTGCAAAATAAGGGCATCGTCGTTCCGTAAGCCCGATTGGGTTAACTGGGCACCAGCGGCAATTGGTTTATAACCGATTGCGCGCTGACCTTGCTGATTGAGTTGCTGAAGGAGTAAGTTACAGACATAGGTTTTACCAACATCAGTGTCGGTGCCAGTAACAAAAATAGATTTGGTTGGTCGTTGCGACATTATATTTTTTCCAAAACAACATACACCACTTGATAAGTCGCTGGTAAGCGCCCTTGGCGGCGATATATTTCATAACCATTACGCAGGGTCTTTAATTGGGTTTTGCCCATTAAACCACGACCAGATTGCGCAGTTTGGTTAGCGCCAATCGCTTTGAGATCCCGCATCAAGTCGATGACATCATCGTACCAAACGGTATGCGGCTTGTTTTCAAAATGGACCAATTTAAACCCAGAGTCAGCAACGATGGTTTGCAGCTCAATTAAAGACAAGAAACTATTAACATGCTGGTAATCGTCAACTTGGCTCCAAGCACGCTGTAATTCTAATAACGTACCATCAACCAAGGTTGACAGTGCAAACTGACCGCCAGATTTTAATACCCGCATTGCTTGTGCTAATGCGCTCGGTAAACGGTGAACCCATTGCAACATTAAGCTCGAAAAAATACCATCAATACTGGCAGTCGCTAATGGTAGCGATTCAGCATCAGCGGTTAACCACCACATATCGTTATTACGATTTCTTGTTTTGGCAAATTCGAGCATTTTAGGCGCGATATCAACGCCAATATATTGGCCACAACGGTCATTTAGTGCGGTTGAAAAATAGCCAGGGCCAGTGCCCAAGTCAACTAAAACCCCCTGATGACAAGGTTGAGTAAAACTTAATAACTGGTTGCCAACACTTCGTTGCAGTGCAGCGCCAGAGTCATAACTACTGGCACTAGCGCCGAAACTATCAGCAATAACGCTTTTATCAATATGATCAGGGATCTTGACTTTTAAGCACTCTAGTAAGCACTCTGGCGATGATTTTAAACTGTTATCGGTCATTGTAATCACTCGACTGGGTATCGTTCACTGCTTCGGCTAATGCTGTTAGCAGCCGGTCAATGTCGGATTCTTGATGATTGGTTGATAACGTGATGCGCAGTCTTGCGCTACCAACGGCCACCGTGGGCGGTCTAATCGCCGTTAACCAAATACCTTGTTCTTTTAGCCGATTAGCAATAGCTATTGCCCGGTGACTATCACCAATAATCAAGGGTTGGATAGCACTTGATGATGGCATGATTGCCAAGCCAAGTTGACTTGCCCTATCCCTAAAGTAACCAATTAACTCGGCTAATTTCTGATGGCGACACGGTTGCTGTGCCAGCTCAATACTGGTCATTGTTGCGCCAATAATCATTGGCGAAAGTGATGTTGAGTAAATATAGTGGCGACAAAAATTGACTAGATAATCAATCACCTCTTTATCGGCTGCGACAAATGCACCAGAGGTACCAATCGCTTTACCAAAAGTCGCCATTAATATATCAGGGGTTATATTAGCCTGGGCGCAACTGCCGGCCCCGCCGCCATTGATCCCAAAGCCATGAGCATCATCAACCATTAACCAAGCGTGATGATTACGACACAGTTGGGATATCTCAGCTAATGGCGCGCCATCGCCATCCATCGAAAATACCCCTTCGGTGACCACTAATCTATCGCTGGCATTGATTGAGGTTTTTGATTGTAGCTGCTTGGCAAGACTAGCCATGTCATTATGAGCAAAACGCTGCATTTTAACCGCGCTATCACTGCCAGCATTCATTAAAGAGGCGTGATTTAGCTTATCTTGAACGAGGTAATCATCCTTAGTCAACAGACTGGAGATCACCCCGCTGTTCGCCGCAAAACCCGAGGTATATAGCATTACGCCTGATTGACCCGTTAAATCTTTAATCAAATCTTCAAGGTATTTAGCAAGTCGACTGTGCCCAGTAACTAAAGGCGAGCCACCACAACCAGCACCGTATTTATTGACCGCGTCGATTGCCCCTAGTTTAACTTGCTCATCGCAAGCTAAACCGAGGTAATCATTGCTGGAGAAATTTAAAAAACTCTTTTCACCGCTGGTCAGTTGACGCTGATTACCGCCATTAACAGCGGTGCGCACCCGATATAGATCGTTGGTGCGTTGCTGGTTTAACTGTTGACCTAATCGCTCAAAATTCATTTGATATCGTTACGTGGTCGCTTCATAGAACATGTTATCTTGACTACCAAGCTTAACCGAATCGAGGATTGATGCTTCAAAAGCTTCATCCGAATATTGACGACCACGTTCGGTATTAATACCCAACTTCTTAAACAATTGGACATCACTAGACTCTTCAGGATTACTAGTGGTCAGTAATTTACAACCGTAGAAGATAGAATTGGCACCCGCTAAGAAGCACATTGCCTGCATTTGTTCATTCATTTTTTCGCGCCCAGCCGATAACCGAACATGAGATTTTGGCATCATAATTCTGGCCACGGCGATAGTGCGGATAAATACAAAATTGTCTAAGTCATCAACATTTTCCAGTGGCGTCCCTTTAACTTTAACCAACATGTTAATTGGCACGCTTTCAGGATGATGCTCGAGATTTGCTAATGCTTTTAACAAGCCATAACGATCTTGTGCTTTCTCGCCCATGCCTAAGATGCCACCGCTACAAACTTTCATTCCTGCGCCACGCACGTAATCAAGAGTATCGAGACGGTCTTGGTAGGTTCGAGTGGTAATGATTTGATCGTAAAACTCAGGAGAGGTATCTAAATTATGGTTGTAATAATCAAGTCCGGCATCGGACAACTGCTGGGCTTGTGCCGCTGTTAACATACCAAGGGTCATACACGTTTCCATGCCCATGCCACGAACTTGGCGCACCATATCTAACACCAAAGGCATGTCACGATCGTGTGGATTACTCCACGCAGCACCCATACAAAAGCGGGTCGAACCAACTGATTTAGCATGTTCTGCGGCTTTAATGACTTTTGCTACTTCAAGTAACTGCTCTTTAGCTAAACCGGTCTTGTTGCGCGCCGATTGCGGGCAATACTTACAATCTTCAGGACAAGCACCTGTTTTTATCGATAATAAAGTACTCACTTGTACTTCATTGGGATTAAAGTGTTGACGATGAACAATTTGAGCCTGAAACATCAAATCATTAAATGGCTGGTTAAATAATTTTTCGACTTCACTTAACGTCCAGTCATGACGGATCTCAGTTCCACTCATTGCTTACTCTATTTTTGTCTATTATTTGTTGGCTAGGATACCTTGCTCAGGTAGACTGTCAACTAACTTAACTCCTAACGGTCGACATCTGGTCAATTTTTAATCATGAATCAATCTGATCTGCAATTTGATAAAGAACATATCTGGCACCCTTATACCTCTCTGATAGAGCCACTTCCGTGCTACCCAGTTGTCAGTGCGCAAGGGGTGAGATTAACCTTAAGTGATGGCAAACAATTAATCGATGGTATGAGCAGTTGGTGGTCAACTATCCACGGTTATAACAATCAACGATTGAATCAAGCCGCTAAGGATCAAATTGATAAAATGTCCCATGTGATGTTCGGCGGCATAACTCACCCGAGTGCGGTTGCACTTTGTCGCCAGCTAGTTGATATGACAGCACAGCCTCTCGATCGGGTATTTTTAGCCGACTCGGGCTCTGTTGCTGTTGAAGTCGCCATAAAAATGGCTTTGCAATATTGGGTTGCCAAAGGTCAAAAACAAAAGTGCCGTCTGCTGACCGTAGAACATGGCTATCATGGTGACACATTCGCCGCGATGTCGGTGTGCGATCCTGTCAATGGCATGCATGAACTATTCAACAACGTGCTGACCAAGCAGCTTTTTGCCCCTGCCCCGCAGAGTCGCTATGACGGCGAATGGGATAACAACGATCTAATCGAGCTCACTGCGTTATTTGAGGAGCACCATCACCAAGTCGCCGCAATGATTATAGAACCTATTGTTCAGGGTGCTGGCGGCATGCGGATTTATCATCCACGTTATTTAACCGCAGTACGCCAGCTGTGCGATAAATACGATGTATTATTAATTTGTGATGAAATTGCCACAGGCTTTGGCCGCACTGGCAAACTCTTTGGCTATCAACACGCTAATATTGTTCCTGATATTCTATGCCTGGGCAAAGCGATTACTGGCGGCTATATGACATTGGCGGCAACGATAACCAGCCAAGCGATTGGTGAAGAAATTTGCCGCACCAAAGCAGGTGTATTCATGCACGGTCCGACTTTCATGGCCAATCCATTAGCCTGCGCTGTCGCGACCGAAAGCTTGAAAATTATCGGTGAAAATAACTGGCAGCAACAAGTATCAGCTATCGAAAGCCAACTTAAACGCCAATTAACCCCTTGTCTTGAGCTGCCTCAGGTTCATGATGTTAGAGTGTTAGGTGCTATCGGTGTGGTTGAATTAAAAGAAGCAGTTGATATGGCAGCAATCCAACAACACTTTGTTGAGTTAGGCGTTTGGATCCGTCCCTTTGGTAAATTAATTTACCTAATGCCTCCTTACATTATCTCGAGTGAAGACTTAAGCCAACTAACCGCGGCGATCTTTAGTGTAATCTCGAATAAAAGCGAATGATTATCAGATTTGATTAGCTAAATACGCCATTTTCTAATGAATTAATCTAATTAGGCTGCTATTATCAGTTCTATATAACCTAGTAAAATAAGAGATGACAATGACAGACGGAAATCAAGCGCTAAAGAAAGCCGGTTTAAAGGTTACTTTACCAAGAATTAAAATCTTAGAGATTTTACAATTTCCACAAAACCAGCACATTAGTGCTGAAGAACTCTACAAAATTTTATTAGATAAACAAGAAGAAATTGGGTTAGCAACGGTCTACCGGGTGCTGAATCAATTTGACGATGCTGGCATTGTTACTCGCCATCATTTTGATAGTGGAAAATCAGTATTTGAATTAGCATCAAAGCATCATCACGATCATTTAGTTTGTTTAAGCTGTGGCAAAGTGATCGAGTTTCATGATGAAGTGATTGAAAGTCGCCAACGCGACATCGCTAAAGCCAATGGTATTAAGCTAACTAACCACAGTTTATACCTCTACGGTGAGCCTGAAGACGGTGAATGTAAGCACGGCTAATTGCTTAAGTAACATTATCCTGAACATTACCGTTCATCCAAAAAAAAAGGTCGCATCAGCGACCTTTTTTATGACTAATGATAAAACTAGATTTGTTCAATAATTTGGTCTGCTAACTCTCGTTGACAACCCATTGCATCAAAGACCTTTCTTAACATCCGGCATTTCATGCCATTGTTAGAATTAGTAATCACCCAGTAAGGTGTATCCGAGATCATTTTCGGTTTAGAACTCGCACCACTAATTAATAATGTTTTTTCGTCTTTAGCAAAATACAGTCGATCACGGCCACTTACTTTTAACACATTAGCGAAATTTTTCGGTTGTTGGCGATATAACAAAGTTAAAATCATCAAAAAACGGCCAATTGATGCTTTTTGCTGGCTGATTTGCGGATGATTAATCAGCGAATTAAAATCTTGTTGTTTTGGATCTAGTTGCACCATTTCTTGCTTTATTTCAGCCAGTTCGTCTTTAATCGATGCCACAACCTTTGAAGCAACGACAGTTGATGCAGCGGTGGCTTCAATGGTTGAAGCAGACTCACTAGCCAGTTCACCAACAGGAGGAAGACCTAGTAGTCGACGTAATATGGCAGAAGCACTTTCACCAATTGATTCGGTTTGGCTTGCTATATAACGATACAAATCGTCTTCAACTTCAATGAATTTCATTTAGATCCCTTTTAAACTCGGCAATTTGATGATTTTAATGCCAATATGTAATTTGACGATTATACAGATTGGCATCAAAAGCTCCATGAATAATTAAGATCTAAGTTGAAACGCGGCGATAATCACGATATTGCGGTGTCCAGAAGTTCTTGGCAATTTTTTCTCGTAGCTTCTCGTCGGGAATTTGCAGGGCATGCCCTTGCTCTATCGCAATTTTAGCCACATCAAAAGCCATCTCACGACTTAGCTTCGCAATCTCAGTAAGTGGCGGCAGTAAACTTCCTTCGCCAGTATTAGCGATAGGTGAAGCATTAGCCAAACATAAACTCGTTGCCATTAACATTTCATCGGTTACCCTTTTTGCACCACAAGCAATAATACCCAAACCAAGACCTGGGAATATATAACTGTTATTACATTGTGGCGTCACATAAGTTTTACCTTTATATTCCACGGGTGCAAACGGGCTACCTGTGGCAATAACGGCTTGGCCATCAGTCCATTCAATGACTTGTTGCGGCGTTGCTTCAACCTGCTTTGACGGGTTACTCAATGGGAAAATAATCGGTCGCTTACAACCTTGATGCATCGCTTTAATCACTTGCTCGGTAAATAGTCCCGGTTGACCTGAGACACCAATTAAAATTGTTGGCTTAGCATTAAGCATCACATCGAGTAATGATGCATACTCGCCACTGATGTTCCAGTTAGTAAGTGCTGACATCGGTTGCATTAGCTTTTGCTGGAAATCACGTAAATCGCTCATCCCTTGGGTTAACAAACCAAAACGGTCAACCATAAAGACTTGGCCTCGCGCTTGAGTCTCGCTAATTCCTTCACTAACCATTTGTTTAATGATTTGCTCGGCAATGCCACAACCCGCAGAACCTGCACCAACAAAAGTAACCACTTGCTCTGAGAGTTTATCACCAGTTGAGCGACATGCAGCTAATAAAGTACCAACGGTAACCGCTGCGGTTCCCTGAATGTCATCATTGAAACAACATAACTGATCACGATACTTTTCAAGTAATGGCATTGCTTTAGGTTGAGCAAAATCTTCAAACTGTAACAATACTTTTGGATAGCGGCGTTTAACGGCCTGGATGAACATATCAACAAATTCAAAATATTCATCATCACTAATGCGAGGCTTTCTAACCCCCATATACATTGGATTATCAATCAAACTCTGATTATTGGTACCAACATCTAGCATCACAGGTAAAGTGTAAGCAGGACTAATGCCACCACAAGCAGTATACAATGACAACTTACCAATCGGGATGCCCATCCCGCCCATACCTTGATCGCCTAATCCTAAAATTCGCTCGCCATCGGTAACCACGATGACTTTTACATTTGATTTAATCGCATTACGGATGATGTCATCCATTTGATCGCGTTGATCATATGAAATAAACAAGCCTCGGGCACAACGATAAATATCACTAAAACGCTCACAAGCCTCACCCACAGTCGGGGTATAAATAATTGGCATCATCTCTTCAAGATTGTCATTAATTAAACGGTAATAAAGGGTTTCGTTTAAATCTTGAATTCGGCGCAAATAAACATGTTGATCAAGTGGCGTATGATAAGCACTAAATTGTTGATAGGCGCGGTCTACTTGCTCGTCAATCGTTTCAATAAGCGGCGGTAACAAACCCGTAAGATTAAATGCCTTTCGCTCTTCGACACTAAATGCACTGCCTTTATTTAATAATGATGTATCTAGTAGTGAGTGGCCAGCGTAAGGAATATAAAGCGGTGATTTTTTAGTGGTTGTCATTTAATCAGTCCCATGGTGCGATACAAAGTCCTTTTCTATCGCTGTAAATTAATTTGGTTTATTTTCAATATTTTTTGTATTTATATCTATTGTTACTAATGTTTTGTCAATAGTCCATCGCAAAGGATTAAAAAGGGCAACAAATGCGCACTGGCGCAAAATATTTAACCATTGCTTACGCTCGCTCATAAAATTTATTATAGATTGAGCCTGATATCAATTTGATTTTATTAAGCACTCAAGTCACAATTAGCTAAACAACATACTAAATTAACTATTTAATGCTCTTAAATTACAAAACACAAGGCACTGGCGAGGCCGTTATCCTAATGCACGGCTTATTTGGTGCCCTTGATAACCTGGGTGCCCTTGCCCGCCATCTCAGTTCAGATTGCCAAGTCATTAGTGTTGATCTAACCAATCATGGCAAATCAAAACACACCCAGCACACAACGTATCAGGCAATGGCCGCTGATGTCATCGAATTACTCGATGCACTTAACATCACTAAATTCACCTTAGTCGGCCATTCTATGGGCGGCAAAGTAGCGATGGAAATATCGCTCAGTTATCCAGAGCGAGTTCGGGCGTTAGTCGTTGCCGATATTGCCCCCGTCGCTTATACCGACCGTCATTATCAAGTATTTGATGCGTTGAATTCTGTTGACTTGGTTAACTTAATTAATAGGCAGCAAGCCCAGCAACAATTAGTTGCGGCAGGAATTGATATCGCTACCAGTGGGTTTTTACTCAAGAATTTAATCAAAACCGATCAGGGCTTTGGCTGGCGCTGCAATGTCGCGGGCTTACAACAAGCTTATCCGCAAATTATCGCAGGTCTACCAACTGA
>JABSRS010000034.1:0-1522 GCA_013214885.1 Gammaproteobacteria bacterium | reverse complement strand
GGTCAGTATCATGGTCCTACTCTGTTTATTAAGGGCGAGCTATCTGATTATATTGTGCCATCCCATCGGGCAACGATTGGCCACTATTTTCCACAAGCTAAAGCTAAAATTATCCAAGGAACTGGCCATTGGCTTCACGCGGAAAAGCCAGCAGCTTTTAATAAAATAGTCTCAAATTTTATTAATCTGAATTCTTAGCCAGCTAGCAATAGCGTGTGATAATTGATTATGCTATATTGCGCGCCTATCGTTTTAAATATCATAAAGCTTGATTCGATCAACAGACTATTTAGGGTAAAGAACCATCATGACACCGCAGGAATTTCAACAACTTGAGGCTATAGGCCTTAATTTATTTTTTGCGGGGATATTTTTTCTGATTGGAATGGCCATTCGGGATGTACTCAACACTGGCAATGTTCCAATATTTGGAAAGGTTGTTGTATGGGGTGTACTTACCTTCGGTTGCCTTGGATTCGTAGCTAAAGGGTTCTTGCAATATTTTTGGACCGTAAATTAGTAGACTTAAATTTAAAAAAAATTGTAGCATTATGGCAAAAGCATCTAACGACAGAACGACCATTGACCTCTTTGCCAACATTAAAAGCCGTGGACGACCAAAAACCAATCCTTTATCACGTAAAGATCAGTTACTTATTAATAAGCGTAACCAAATAAAACGAGATAAAGCAAAAGGGCTAAAACGGATAGAACTTAAAGTTGAAGAAGAGTTATTCAATGTATTAAATGATTTGGCGATGCTGCACAATGTCAGCCGTGGTCAAATAATTGAATCGATACTGCTGTCCCAGATCAAAACAATCGATCTGACAACAGATACACTATCGTCACATGAAAACGAATTAGAAATCGCACCGAAATAGGAAAATTTATGGCTAGCGTAGGAATGTTTTTTGGTAGCGACACAGGTAACACTGAAGCAGTTGCTAAAATGATCCAGAAACGACTTGGAAAAAAATTAGTTGATGTTTATGACATCGCCAAAGCAACGACCAAAGAAATCGAAGCCTTTGATTTGTTGCTGTTAGGGATCCCTACTTGGTATTACGGCGAAGCACAGTGTGATTGGGATGATTTTTTTCCTGAGCTAGAGAACATTGATTTTAATGATAAATTAGTTGCTATCTTTGGTTGTGGCGATCAAGAAGATTACGCTGAATACTTCCTCGATGCGATGGGCACGTTAAAAGATATTATTGAGCCTAAGGGTGCGATTATTGTTGGTCACTGGCCAATTGATGGTTATGAGTTTGATGCGTCAAAAGCATTGGTTAGCGACACTCACTTTGTCGGATTAGGCATTGACGAAGACCGTCAACCAGAATTAACCGACGAGCGCGTTAGCGGTTGGGTTAAGCAAATCAACGAAGAAATGTGTTTAAGCGAATTAGCTTAATATTCACTTCTGAATAAAAAACCGCTAATCACTTGAGTGATTAGCGGTTTTTTATTGCCCGACAACTTCCTTATTTACTGTCAATACGCTATCTTTAACCTTCAT
>JABSRS010000338.1 GCA_013214885.1 Gammaproteobacteria bacterium | reverse complement strand
ATAACAGCACCTGATGGGCGTCATCAAGCTGAGTGCTAGATATTAAGAGCAAAGCTTCAATTAACAATATTCGATGAGCAAGATCTTTTATTTTAATCGCTGGATTGTCTTTAATTGATTGCAGTAACTGAGGCACTTTTGATAAGTCGGCATAGAGCATTTCTTCAACAAAAATAACCTGAGATTCAACCGAAAGGAATTTAAACTGATTAATTCTATCAGCATTGTTGCCCTGTGAATGATTAGCATAAACACATGACGTAAATAAAGTACCAATAACAATGCTTAAACGCAGTAAGCTAATAATAGTTGCCACAAAGATCCAATAAATATGATAAAAAATAATAGATTAATAAGAGCTAACTCTAAAGTCATCCTCAGCCAACGACTCATCAATCTTGCCCTCTTCATAACAAACGCACTGATTACGTCCATTAAACTTAGCTTGGTGTAAAGCTTGCGAAGCTTGTTCATTTAATAATGAAAGCACTTCATTAGACTTGTCACTCTGAACAGAGTTGTTCCAGGTCCAGCCAATGGAACAACTGACTACAATTTTTTGTCTATCAACCGTTAAATCAGCCAAAGATTGGTGTATATTTGTCACTAAATTTGCTAATTCATCAAGCTCAATGTCAGGAGTATAAACAATAAATAAATCCCCACATTTTCTAACCGCTATTCCGTAATCTTGGACTAAATCATTGACTTTACCTGCAAATGCTTGAAGTACTATATCACCAAAATCAAAACTAAAACTGTTGTTTACTGCACTCATAAAATCAATATCAATATATATTGTGCCAAATGATTTACGTTGTGAACAGCATTGCGTCATCATTTGTTGGGCTAAATTAGCACCACATTCTGGTTTATATAGTTGAGTCAAATCATCAAAATTAGAGTTATCGGTCATCAAAATAGAATGGCGCCGGCGATAAAATGTAAAGCAATAAAATGACACAGATAAAAACAACAATGATGTGGTTAAAATCATAAGATTTGTTAACGTTGAAGCTTTAGCCATTAAATCTAGATTTTGAACTTCGATTTGACTTATAACATCCGATTGTCGCTCTATTTTACTATTGAAGCGGCTTTGCAGATAGGCAACATTAATTTTTCTGACTAAATCATTACTGACATTTTGGATGGCTAAATATTTTTTAAAATATATCATCGCATCATCAGGTAAACCTAACTTCTCAAACATTAGAGCTTTAATGCGATACCCTAAGACAAGATCAGGGACCACCTGCAATTGTATTACATCATCAAATATATCATTTAAAATCCGCTCAGCCTCTAGAATTTTATTATCTAATAAATAAGCTTCGGCCAACAGCAAGTTAGCAGAGTTCATACTCACGACAAAACTATGTGTCTTAAACAATGCGATTGCTTTTACAATCAATATTCTTTGTTGTGCATAATTATCCTGGCTGTATTCCCAATAAGATAAATTAATCAAAGACTGAGCGAGTTCAATATCGAGATTAGCCTTGGTGCACACATTTATCGCTTCCAGCGCTACCTCTTTGCTGGCATCAATCTTTTTTGAGGCAATAAGAACATCAGTTTTAGAACGGTAAGCGAAGCAAAGTAATCTTTTTGATTTACTTTTTCGCGCTAATGATAATGCACGCTTTGAAAAACCCGAAGCAACTTTATAAGCGTGAGCCTTACTGTAAAGATTAGTTGCTAGAGTAAGAATTTCAAATTGCTGCGATGTCGAGAATGCCGGTTTAGGATATTGATCAAGCCTATTTAGATACAAAAAAGCTAACTGGTAATCCTCGAGAATATCAGCAATTTGCGCTCTAAAAAATATAGCTCTTACTGTCGTTGTTGTATTGGGAATAAGTTTCATTAATTGATCAAGGATCACATCAGCTTGCTCGAATTCTGTTTCCAAAATGAGCCGATTTGCTTGAAGCAACATTAATCGGTGACGCTGAAGATGATCTAAAGGTATAGGTTTCTGAGCAATTAGTAACAACAGTGACTCTAACTCTTGTAAATCGACGCGTATTGAAACTTCGGCACGGTCAAGCAAAGCATCCACGGTTAACTGTTGACGCCTTTCAGGGTTGTCCCCAGAGCTAGGAGTTTGATCACTAGCAGTAGAAACAGCAGTGATAACAGACAAAGATAACAATAAAAAAAATGTTATCAAATTAAGCTTGTGACTAATCAAGTTTAAATACTGTTAGTGCAGCCATAGAATTGGCATTAAAAAAATAGTTAAATATTGTAACTCACCTCTTTGACATGAGAAAAACAGCTTTAGATGACTTTAACGTAACGTTGTTCAATGCTGTTGCTCTATTTAGTTTAAAAGCTGAGTGTAACTTAGCCCTAGTAAAAAAGGTAGTAAGTTATTAAAATAATAAGAATAAATAACGACTTAACTTGATTTTAATTATTCTAAAGTTGTCTTTGTATTCAAATCGGATAAATCATAAGGGGTAATTTGATAAACGTAATAATTTAACCAGTTGTTAATCATTAAATTAGCGTGACTGCGCCAACTGCCTTGTGGTGTCTTGGTAGTGTCATCATTGGGGAAGTAATTTTCGGGGATGCGCGGACTTAAGTCACCCATTAAGTCACGATTATATTCATCGGCTAACGTCGTTACATTATATTCTGGGTGCCCCAATACAAATAAATTTCGACGGTCTTTACTTACCACAATATAAGCACCAGCCTCTGGAGAATCAGCCAGCACCTCAAGCTGCGGATGATCATTTAAGTGCCCAATATCCATTTGGGCAAGTCTAGAGTGAGGAACAAAAAACTGATCGTCAAATCCTCGAAGCAATGGATCATGAATTTTACGACGATGATGTAAAAATACTCCCGTAATTTTTTGTTTTCGAATAAAGCGCTCTAAACCATACAAATGATAAAAAGCAGCATGAGCTGCCCAGCACAAAAACAGCGTCGAGGTAACATGCTGCTGTGACCAATCAAATATTTGCTTAATCTGCTGCCAATAAATAACGTCGTCAAAATCGATGTCACCTAATGGAGCTCCAGTGATGATTAAGCCATCGAAATTGGTATCTTTTACTTCATCAAAATCACGATAGAAAGAATTCATGTGGTCTTGAGGGGTATGTTTTGATTCTTTATTGTGAATTCGAAGAAACTCAACATCGATTTGTAATGGCGTGTTAGACAGTAATCGTAAAATTTGAGTCTCAGTCTCAATCTTATTTGGCATCAGATTAAGCAAAAGAACTTTCATTGGACGGATTTGTTGTGTGCTCGCCCTACTTTCACTCATAACGAAAATATTTTCACTTCGGAGAATATCAACGGCGGGCATCTGGTCAGAAACATTAATCGGCATAGTACTCTTCGTGAATTGAATAACAATAATATAACTTAATTTACACCAAAGACATCTAGACGTCCATAGCGAATTGGTAAATAATTAGTCTAATATACCCCTATTACAGTGCTTGATCTTACCGATTTATTTCTTTATGAACACAAGATAGCCCTAGTTCACAATGGGACGATAACTTGTGTCCCTTGGTCCAGCGCCAATACCTACAACAGTAGGAAACTCAAGTTATTGAGATGGTTCCAATTTGCTATGGTTGCTGCCACGCACTTTCCTCAACCGCTTGAGTTGTGTTGCAACGACTTCGTCGTCGACAGGCGCTTTGTTTTTATTCTAGACGCGAAAAAGCCGCTGCAA
>JABSRS010000337.1 GCA_013214885.1 Gammaproteobacteria bacterium | reverse complement strand
ATTTCTGTCGGGCTTTCTCGCCAGACTTTTCTTGGCGTAAGCGTTCGTCTTTTTGTTCTAACCAACTAGAATAATTGCCTTCCCACGGAATACCCATGCCACGGTCTAGTTCTAAAATCCAACCTGCGACGTTATCAAGGAAATATCTATCGTGGGTTATGGCGACGACTGTGCCACTATAGTCATGCAAGAAACGCTCAAGCCATGCCACTGACTCAGCATCCAAGTGGTTGGTTGGCTCATCGAGTAACAGCATGTCTGGTTTTTCAAGCAACAAACGACAAAGTGCCACGCGGCGACGCTCACCACCCGATAGGATCTTAATTTTCTGGTCCCATTCAGGTAAACGCAAAGCATCGGCTGCACGCTCTAGGGCGTTATCAAGGTTGTGACCGTCAGTGGATTGAATAAGGGCTTCTAACTTTTCTTGCTCTTTGGCTAAGGCATCAAAATCAGCGCCTTCTTCGGCATATTCAGCATAAACTTGGTCAAGACGAGTCAGTGCGTTTTTAACCTCACTAAACGCCTCCTCAACCGCTTCTCTAACCGTTTGTTCTTCATTAAGTACAGGTTCTTGGGGTAAGTAACCAATTCGGATATCGGCCAACGGACGTGCTTCGCCCTCAATATCAGTATCAAGCCCAGCCATGATCCGCAGTAGGGTTGATTTACCTGAGCCATTTAAACCCAATACGCCGATTTTGGCACCAGGAAAAAAGCTAAGTGAAATGTCTTTAAGAATATGGCGTTTAGGCGGTACAACCTTGCCAACCTGATGCATTGAATAAATAAACTGAGCCATGACTGGTCCTTTAAAAGAGTGCTAGAAATTATAATTTTTAATCTGTGGCTAGTGTAAACAAAAAATCGTAATCAGGGTACGGGTAATTACAGAGGTTGGCAAACTGTCTAGTTGGAATACTTGACCACTATAACTAAACAACAGAATAGATAGTGAGTGATCAGAGGTGGCTGTACTGCCGTTTTTTAAACAAAAACGGCAGTACAATTCATCTAATTGAGTTTTTTATGTGCTTAAAATTAATCAGTCAGAAAGATAGTAAGATACCGTTGAAACTACTCTGACTTTCTTAATATGGGGATTGTTTTTATCTCGAGCATTAATACTAAATTGTCCTTGAGATGCCGATCTTATCTTTCCTAAGGTACTCTTAGAGTCAGATGCGAACTTTTCGGCAACCTCTCGGGCCTTCCTGGTCGCTTCCTCGATCATGTCAGGCTTCACTTCATTTAGGCGGGTAAATATATATTCAGTTTGCGACTGATAGTCACCAGCAGTAAACACTATGCCCTGTTTACCTAATTCGGACATTCTTCCCATCACATCTCGTATAGCATCGATGTTTTTAGAGTAAACAGTAACGTTTTGGGAGGCGGTATATCTGAATTCGGCTCTTGAATCATTACCATATTGTTGCGCCGATTTATCGTTGATCGCAGGAGAAGAATATGAAATTGAACTAGCATTAATCCCTGCGCTGACCAGAAATTCGGTGATCATATTGGTACTATCATCGATCGATTGATACATTTTTCCAAGATCATTGCTGGCGGTACTGAACTGAATTGGCCAGATGACGATATCGGCCTTGAACTCTCTTTCAGATAATCCTTTAACGGTAACTTTTCGCTCATATTCTTTAAATCTAATCGCGGCATCGCCAAGCAGGTAGCCGAGCGAAGATAAGCCTAGAATTAAGCAAATACCCAAAACGAGTGGATTGCTTTTATTCGAATCTGTCATAAATTTTTCCTTTAAGCATAACGGGGCTGTTGAATTAATCATTCTCAGCCTAAATTTGGTCGGTCACGTCCATCAATGAGATTTTCCAGTATTTAAACTACGAAGATCGCTGATCGGTTATCATATTGGTGGGGGATTTAAGGTACCAGACACTCAATCGATTGTTTAGGGCATTATTGTGCGCTATTAGTCTTAATATCTGATGAACACCAATTTATATCGGACAGGCATAAAACAATTTATATCGGACAGGCATAATAATGTCGTTGAAATTTGATTATCTGTTATTTAGGTCTAAAGTATGACTGAGTAAAAAAAACAGGTGATTATCATGACGCGTGCTAGATATAGTCAGATCGACTTGAGTGAAACGACTTTTTATCATGTCATAAATCGTTGTGTTCGGCGTAGTTTTTTATGCGGTGAAGACCGCTACAGTCATAAAAACTACGATCATCGCAGACAATGGTTAATCGACCGAATCAAATTGTTGTCTCAAGTCTTTGCCATTGATATTGCTGCTTATGCGATCATGAGTAACCATTATCATCTGGTGCTACATGTTGATCAGCACCGTGCTAAAAATTGGTCACAAGAAGAAGTGATACAACGCTGGTTGATGCTATTTGGTGAACATCCGTTAGTTACCGATTATTTAGATAAACAGGAAACCGAACAAGAATTTGATGCTAAGAGCAGTCAGAAAACCGATTATTCAGGTAATGCTAAGCCAACGGCAGCTATCGTAATAATTGAAAAGTGGCGCTCACGCTTGTATGACATATCTTGGTTTATGAGGTGCTTAAATCAATTCATTGCTAGGGCTGCGAATAAAGAAGATGACTGCACTGGTAAATTTTGGGAGGGCCGTTTCAAATCACAAGCATTACTCGACGAACAAGCGTTACTTAGCTGCATGGCTTATGTTGATTTAAACCCAATTAGAGCTGGTGTAAGCCACTCGTTAGCTGGCAGTGACTTCACCTCAATTCAAGAGCGAATTAAACAACATAATGCTTACCAACGACATATTGATAAGCCGATTCTAGATATATCAGTTCCTCAGCAACCGCGGGCACTACTTCCATTTGCTGGCATTGGAAATACCAATAAAATTCCGTTTAATCTGACTGATTATTTAGCATTAACCCAGTGGAGTGGTCGCCATATCGATCCCAATAAAGCCGATTATATTGATGTTGCTGAACCCCAAATTTTAGAAGAGCTAGGTATCGACCAAGAAACCTGGCTCGAGGCAATTATAAATTTCAGACGACAATACGGCAGTTTTGCTGGCAGTGACAAGATATTGCGCAGTCATGCTCATTCCCACGGATGCAGTTGGCATAAAGGCATTAACTGACCAGACTTAAGATCTAAAATAAAAACACTTTTACTGTTATTTTTAATAAGGGTTGCTTAGTCGACTGAAAAAATTGAGTTTATAACAATTAGTTATAAACTTTCGATTAAACGCGAGAGCTTTAGTCAACGTAAAGCCCCCCCAAATACCACGTCTAATAATAAACACGAAAATAACTTTACCAATCTCACTTTATTTCAATGATATTATTTTGCCTGTCCAATCTTAATCATGATAATGGCGAGCTTGGCTACCAAGCATCATTGTTAGCGCACGATAATAAAGTGCGCTAACGCAATGGCGATCTTTGTCCTATGTTAATCTAATTGATACCAGTCGATTTTTCGCGTCATAATCATTACTGCGGCTAATACTAAAAATACAAAAATAGACCCCATCAGTAATGCAAAATCTTCCGCGGCTAATAGCCCAAACAAAATAAGATAAAGCATTAAAATCCCACCACTAAATATTAATCCATGTTTCAGTTCCCCCAACACACCGCTAATGTATATTCCTAATATTGCAGCGCAGCTGACACTGGAAATAAGATAGGCGAGATTAAATTCGATATGTTCTGACAGCGACAGTAGTAAGAGATAAAACACCGCCATCGCGATCCCAACAAATGCATATTGGATCGGGTGGATTGACAAACGTTTGAATATTTCAAATAACATAAAGGAAAATAGGGTTAGTAAAATAAACAGTTCAGCATATTTTATCGCGCGTTCTGTTTTAAGGTATTGATTCACTGGGTCAACCAATGACACTCCCAATGTTGTATTATTCATTGCTTCACATTTGCCCCGTTCAATACAGCTATTCATGATGTCGGGTAAATTAGTTGAAAAAAATGTTGTTTGCCACATTGCGGAAAAACCGCTGTCATCAATGACAGGTTTGAGTGGTAAAAAGTTACCGACAAAATTGGGGTGGGGCCAATTAGC
>JABSRS010000336.1 GCA_013214885.1 Gammaproteobacteria bacterium | reverse complement strand
CAAAAATAATTTCAGTGTCGAACTTTTCGGCATGGGCTTGCATTCTGTCCATTAATGCTGGACCTGTTAGGTCATTAGCATCGCCTGGCCAGTTTTCAACTTCGGTGGTCGTGGTTAATTGACCGCCTTTTTGAATACCAGTCACTAATACTGGTTTTAAGTTAGCACGTGCAGCATAAACGGCTGCAGTATAGCCAGCAGGGCCTGATCCTAGAATTAATAGTTCGCAATGTTTTACGTCACTCATTGATGACTCCTAAAGTTGAGTTTTCTTTGTGGCACAATATAAAGATTGATGGGGGCAAGCACAAGTAAATCAAGAGAAGAATGTGATAATATCTTTGCTTAAACTAAAAAAGGAAAGCCGAAGCTTTCCTTTTTAAAACAAATTTAAAATTTGTAATTAGCCAGCGATTGCTACGTTTGGATCTACGAAGTCAAAGCCAAGTGCAACTGCAACACTTTCACAAGTCACTTTACCGTGGATAACGTTTAGACCGTTCATGAAGTCAGCATCATTTGCTAATGCAGCTTTGTAGCCTTGGTTAGCAAGCTTAATGATGTAAGGCAGCGTTGCATTGTTAAGCGCAAACGTTGAAGTGCGTGGCACTGCGCCTGGCATGTTAGCAACACAGTAGTGAACAACTTCATCAACAATAAATGTTGGATCTTGGTGAGTTGTTGCGTGAGAAGTCTCAATACAACCACCTTGGTCAATCGCAACATCAACAATTGCAGAACCAGGCTTCATGTTTTTGATGTGCTCTTTAGTCACTAACTTAGGTGCAGCAGCACCTGGAATTAGTACGCCACCAATAACCAGATCAGCTTCTAATACTGCTTTTTCTAATGCATCAGCAGTAGAATAAAGCACAGTTGCGGTGTTACCAAACTGAATGTTTAAACGACGAAGGGTGTCGATTGAACGATCAAGGATTGTTACTTTAGCACCAAGACCAACAGCCATCTGCGCTGCATTGTTACCAACCATACCGCCGCCGATAATAACAACGTTAGCTGGCTCAACACCAGGTACGCCACCAAGTAACATGCCACAACCCGCGTTAGATTTCTCTAAAGCTTGTGCGCCAGCTTGAATTGACATACGACCAGCAACTTCTGACATTGGAGCGAGAAGCGGTAAGCCACCGTTACGGTCAGTAACTGTTTCATAAGCGATACATACTGCTTTTGAATCAATTAGGTCTTGAGTCTGTGCTAAATCAGGGGCTAGGTGAAGGTAGGTGAATAAGATTTGATCTTCACGTAACATTGCACGTTCTACAGCTTGAGGCTCTTTTACCTTAACGATCATGTCTGCTTTAGCAAAGATAGCAGCAGGAGTCTGTTCGATAGTTGCGCCTGCTTCAATGTAATCTTGATCAGTAAAACCAATACCTGCACCAGCATTAATTTCTACAACGACACTGTGGCCATTTTGAACAAGTTCACGAACACTTGCTGGAACCATTCCTACGCGGTATTCGTGGTTTTTGATTTCTTTAGGTACACCGATTAGCATAATTTAGCCTTTTTGTTATTTTATGTGTTTTGAATGTGTAGCTAGTATAGACACTTTTGGCAGGTATTTTACGCTGTAATAATGTATATCTCAGCATAAGATGCTAGAATTCGTCAGATGTTGAGATTTTTAACCAAAGGTAATACCAATGAGCCAGTCAATAGCACTAGATCGAATAGATCGTAATATTTTAATCGAATTACAGCATAACGGTCGTATTTCAAATGTAGAGCTGTCGAAAAGGGTCGGCCTCAGCCCAACGCCATGTCTAGAGCGAGTGAAAAGATTAGAAAAATCGAAAGTAATCCGCTCGTATACCGCATTGCTTGATCCCGCTCATCTCAATGCTTCTTTATTAGTATATGTTGAAATTAGACTTCACCGTACCAGTGCCGATGTGTTCGAGCGTTTTAATAAGGCGGTGCAACAGCTCGATGATATTCAAGAATGTCACCTGGTATCTGGCGATTTTGATTATTTATTAAAAACCCGGGTTGCCGATATGTCAGCATACCGCAAGGTGCTTAATCAAACATTGTTAGACTTACCTGACATTAAGGATTCACGCACCTATGTGGTGATGGAAGAAGTGAAATACTCAACACAAATAGCAATCAGTTAATTAACACCTTATAGATAGATATTTTTAACCAAATTTTGTAAGGTTGATTAAGCTTTTTGGGGAGTAATTGATTTGACCACCAGTAATTCAGCGCAAGAGATAGTAGTAAATATGCAGCAACAACAAATTAAGGTCAGTGGCATCCAACGCTTATTAGAAGCGGCCATTGTCACGTCGACTCTTTTATCATTATACCTGCTGTTAGCATTATATAGTTTTGACATGTCAGATGCGGGGTGGACACAAACGGCCACTGGTGGCATCTCATTAAATTGGATGGGGCATGCAGGTGCCTACCTCGCTGATGTTTTACTCTTTACTTTTGGTTATCTTGCTTATGCGACACCATTTTTGTTAGCAGGGCTTGGCTACTTATTGTTTAAGGCACATCATCGGTTACGCAGTATCGATTACTTCACGATGGGGCTAAGATTAGTCGGTTTTCTGCTCACTAGTTTTGGGATGTTGGCGATTGCCAGTATTAACTTTGACGATATATTTGGTTTTTCGGGTGGCGGAGCGGTCGGTGACATGATTGCGCATGCGATGTTACCTAATTTTAATTTTTTAGGCACAACCTTATTCTTGGTGTGCTTTATGGCAACGGGTTTAACCTTTATGACGGGGATTGGTTGGATGCAGGTCGTTGAATCGACTGGACGTTTAACCATTTCTCTCGCGATGTGGCTTTATAATTTACCGCGTTTTATTGCGGATAAATTCTCGAGTTCCCCGCTTGATAACTCCGCACCAATCTTTGAATCATCGTCAAAATTAATTGAAATTTCAGACGCGACTTCAGATGAGAACTCAAAAACAAACAGTGATCCACTAATCACCAGCACTGAGAACAAACCATTGGCCGAGTCGATGATTGGCAAAGTAGAGCTGAGCAATGATAGCTCTTTGCCGCTGTTTGGCGTGGTCGATCAATCGACTGACAAGCCACAAGCACCGATTGAAAATGCCAGTTTTACTCGCAAGGTCAGCGAACCTGTTATCGAGCCTGATTTTGAACAAATGCCGTCGTTTAGCGCGACAGATGATAATGATGATGACAATGTTGACTTAGCACCCTTTAAACGACCAATTGAACCCGTTATCTCGAATGATTCAGGTCCTAATCAACATCAACATCAATCACCAACGAGCGAACAGCTCAGCGATGCCATTTCAGCGATTCAGCCAAAAGTTTCGCAGCACATTGCCAATGATCCTGTTGAGCCACCTACGAGCAAACTTACGGCAATGCCATCACTAACATTACTCGATCTGGCCAAAAAACAGTTCGAACCGATTGCTCAAGAAGACTTAGACCGTGTGTCGCGTTTGGTTGAAGCCAAACTGCTCGATTTTAATATTATTGCGACCGTGGTTGATGTGTTCCCTGGCCCAGTAATTACGCGATTTGAACTGGATCTAGCCCCTGGGATTAAGGTCAGTAAGATTAGTGGTTTATCAAAAGATTTAGCCCGTTCGTTATCGGCACTTAGTGTCCGTGTGGTCGAAGTCATTCCTGGTAAAAGTGTAATCGGGCTTGAAATTCCTAATGAAAATCGGGAAATTGTTTATTTACGTGAAAACCTCAGTAGTGATGCGTTCATTAATCATCCATCGCCATTAGCGATGGTGCTAGGTAAAGATATCGCTGGTGATCCCGTGGTG
>JABSRS010000335.1 GCA_013214885.1 Gammaproteobacteria bacterium | reverse complement strand
AAATGGTGCCGACACAAAAGCCTGATTGATAAGCCTCGGTTAGCGTGGTGCTAAAATCCCCCAATAAAGCAGCCTTTTGTTCAAGGTATTCTGCACAATTCACTACGATTTCGTCAGAATGATAATAAGGTTTTGTCGCGCCGATACATTGACCACTCAAATGGGCATTACCCACCGATGTGGATACTTTACCCAGTAATGAATTTTTTATTTTATCTCGTACTTGGCAGGCCGTTTCAATATCTAAAGCGACAGCTACTGGTGAGCTAAGTAATAATAATGTAAAGAACGCAGAGTATAATAATCGGTTCATAATTGGTCCTTTCCGCATAACCAGCGAAAAGCTTGCTGTTCTTTGTTGATATATTTTTTAGACCACAATGTAACGATCGCAACTAAAGTCAGGCCGATAATTGCTCCGTCATCAGTTGTTATTAAGTGGAACTTTTTTGATAAAATTAATACAGCGATTGTGATACTACTGACAGCACTAAATAATAGCCATAATAACTCTTGAATATACTTAACTGAAAATTGAGTTTTAGATCTAGCAAGATCACCAAGGTATGAGATCCGTGTTCTTGCTATAGCAATCATTTGCCATAATACATATCCAATCAATCCGATAATCACAAGATTAAATTGAGATGATAGAGTGACAAAAAATACGAATCCAATTAGCACTATCAATAAGGTAAAAATGCAGCCAGCCGAATACAATAAATTGAACCCAGATAAAGAGCTATTTATGGTGTCATGTAAAGAGTGATCCTTGGTACCTTCTTGCTCACTATATGATTTCACATGACTAAGGATGTTGGTATAAGCATTATCATATTTTTTCATTCCGCGATCGGTTAAAACGATATCATCAGAGCTAGATAATTGCTTTCTTAGCTCGACTAGCTGCTCAATATCTTTGCTGATTTCACTTGGTGGGTTATTTTCGAGTGCTGCTAAAAATTCAAACTTAAACGCCGAGAGTTCTCTTTTCCATAGCATTCGTTGTGCTTTTGATAATAGGTCCATCTTAAAACTTATCCCTTTAAAAACTTGGATTATCCTGAAATTGTTGTTGATTGTAAATGAGATTTTGTTTCATTTGCAATAAACCTGATGTTTTTAAATATGCCGCTTTTTTGTGAGATTCACAGTTTGATACTAAGTCTCGAAATCAACGTAATCATCGCATTCCGCGGTGATACGATAAATAAAAGGTGTTAAACAATGTTTATAGTGATTGAAGGTTTAGACGGTGGTAAATCAACGGTGTCAAATGCATTAGCTCAAGCGGTCGGAGCTATGCGATTAAACACGCCATCGGATAAATTTAAGCATGTTCGTGCTGAACTAGAGCTAGCTATGAAGGTAATAACCTAGGTCGTCAGTTATTTTACGCATCGACCGCGCTAGATGTTTCTAATGATGTGAGTCAATTAGCGGGGAAAGGTCACAGTGTGGTATTGGATCGTTATTGGCTATCGACTCAGGTTTATCATGATTGGAAATGTAAGGGCGATAATTTTATGTTGTCTGAGGTGGAATCTAACTTATTGGTGCGAGACTTAACTGTTTTTCTTGAGTTACCTTTGGCTGAACGAGAACGAAGAATGGGGGGGCGAGGAGATAATACCAGCGAAGATGCAATAACATTATCAACCGAAGCAAATGCCAGTTTGGTCAATTTATACCATGATTATAGTGCTAATCCAGTTGTCGGACGTTGGTTAGTCATCGATGCGTCGTTAAGTGTTGCAGCGATTGTTGAGCTGATTAGCCAACAATTATAATCTAGATGATTTGTCACCTTTATATAGTAGTGTAAGCGTCAGTAATGGCGCTTTTATTGCGAATGAACACAATGAAAATTCAAATTAGCAAAGGGCAATCAAGGGGACGCCAGTTCAACAACTCTGCCCCTTTGATATTAAGCCAAATTGTTATGTTGTAAAACTAATCTACCAGCTCTCCAATCTTCCCTGCATAATAAAGTGGTGCGACTAGCGCCTTTGGATCATCTAGTGAGCCCGTTGAGCCAATAAGTTTGAGCGTCTTGGTGGGTTGATAGCGTTGGACATAGCTCGCTAATGATTTTGCGCGGGTGCGCTTACCGCTTTTAACTTCGACTGGGATGATGTCGCCGTTTTGTGCTTTGATCACAAATTCGATTTCTGCTCGGGCGTGTTCCCAGGAGTAAGTTGGCTTGTGGTCGTTAGCAACGAGTTCGTTTTGTACGAAGTTCTCGGCGATGTAACCTTTATAGTTGAGTCGTTGGTCTTGGTGTTCTTTGTAAGTGATGTTTAGCATGTGACCCAAGAGACCAATATCAAAGAAAAACAGCTTAAAGTAATTGTCTTTAGCTAAAGCAGGCAGTGGGGACGTTGGCTGGCTTTCTATTGGATGGCATTTTGAGACCAGTTTGCATTTCTCTAAATAATTGATAGGGCCTGCTAATTCTTGGTATCTGTTCTTTTTCTCGATAACGTCTTTAAACTTGAAACGTTTCACCGAGTCGTCAATATTTTTGGCGAGTTGAGTTGGCACGTGTTTGAACACTTCTTGAATATGTTGCGCCGATACTTTTCCCGAGTACTTTCCAAAATCGCGTTCGTAGCCTGCGATGAGCGAGGTGTGTATTTGTGATATTTGTTGTGTGCGTTCTAGAATGCCGCTCGTCTCTCGGCTATTAAACCATTGGCTAACGGCCTCTGGCATGCCACCAACATAGTAATAGTCGGTGAGCAGACTAAATAATTTATCATGGGCAATGCTGCTCATGTTGATCTGTTCAAACGCTTTGGTTAGTGCTGGTTGTTGTGACGCCCATAAAAACTCTTCGAAGGTTAATGGCGATAAATGAAATAGTTCGACCTTGCCGACTGGAAATGAGCCAAGTAAGCCGATGTTTGAGCCCGAAGCGCAAATGAACATCTCTGGGCATTGTTCGGCAAAGAACTTGAGGGAGTTAATGGCAGCCTGGCATTCGCCAATTTCGTCGAAGATGATCAATGTAGCGGATTTGTCGATGCTCACATTTAACGATAGCTCGATATTCGCTAGAATGTCATCGGGGCTTAGTGAATCACTAAATAGGGCACTGTAGCTAGGGTGTTCTAAAAAGTCTATTCTGACTACTTGGCTAAACTGTTGACCAAATAATTGCTCAAGAAGGTATGATTTACCCGTTTGACGAGCACCGTCGAGCAAGATGGGCTTTCTTTGTGGGGCTTCTTTCCACGTGTTTAGTTTGTCCAGTAGGCGGCGTTGCATGATGTTTTTACCAAAATTGACGATGATAAGATGAATACTAGCACAGGAATTACATTATTATGCGCATTAAAGTGTGGTAAAACTACATTTTAATGCGCATAAAAGTGTAGTTTACTACATTTTGTCGCGCTTAAAGGGGCTTTTTTGTTGAAACTACCAATGTTCAAGCACAAGTTTTACGATAGTATATTTTTAATAGCGACTAAATTTAGCGATTCGGCATATCCTTTGTATCAAGGGTGTTATTGAGCAAAGCGAAATCCAATATCCAATGCCCTTGATCTAAGTCAAGTCTGCCGCCCAACAAACTAGATAATATTGCGAATGCGAATTATTATCATTAAGGTGTTGGTCTTGAGGTTATTTATTTTTAGTTGTTTTTTTTGCGCGATGGCAGCGGCTCAGCCACCGCTTAAGCAATTAACACTCAGTGGTCCCGCCGCTGTGGTCAGTTACCCATTAATGGTGATGGCTGAACAGCAAAGCCTCAAAGACCAAAATATTGAATTTAACTTTATTCGCTGGAATAACCCCGATCAGCTCCGCGCGATGATTATTGGTCAACAGGTCGATTTTAGTGCGATGCCATCGAACCTGGCGGCAATTTTCTATAACCGCGGCCACAAGCTGTCACTGCTTAATATTTCGGTGTGGAATATTATGTGGATCCTAAGCAATCATGCCAATCTCGATTCGCTGGCCGATTTATCGGGACAAGAAATTGTCGTGCCATTTAAAAATGACATGCCAAGCATCGTGCTACGCCAATTACTGTCAGCCCAACTTGGTGACAAAGCTAACACGGTAAAACTGCGTTACACGCA
>JABSRS010000334.1 GCA_013214885.1 Gammaproteobacteria bacterium | reverse complement strand
GTCTAATGGCGCAACGTTGGCGGAACACCGAAAGGTAGGCATGGTGTTTCAAGACAGCCGCTTGTTCCCTCATCTATCGGTTGAAAAAAACTTATTATTAGCCCAGAAGCAAGTTAAGAACCCGAGCGTTTCGATCGCTAAATTATGTGATGACTTCTCGATTACTGCTCTGTTAAATAAGTCAGCAAATCAACTGTCTGCTGGTCAGCAGCAACGTGTCGCGATAGTCAGAAGTTTATTAGCTCAACCGCAGCTACTGTTATTAGATGAGCCGTTATCAGCATTAGATCATCAAGCAAAAAAGCAATTAATGGCGGCATTAAAAGAGTTTAGTGCTCAACATAGTTTACCGATGCTTTATGTCAGTCACAGCCCAACGGAATTGGCGTATTTATGTGATCAGTTATTAATCATCAAAGAGGGAGTTATGGTTGATTTTGGTAACGCTAAAGAACTATTAACCGCCCAGGGTCTGCTTGGTCATCAAGGGAAGATTGTCAATATCAACCATGCTAGTAATCAAGTGACCATTGAATTATCAGCGATTGATTACAGTAATTTAACCAACTGTGATCGGGTATATTTAATTAATAAGAATTAACAACAATAACGCCAACTTATTATATGTTGCTATCATTGTGGATGATCATGTTCTTTTTTCCAGGGTATTGATCGTAAAGTTCTCGATGAGCTGACTCCGAAAAAGTATCAGTCCTTGAATTATACTGGGCTATCCAATCGATCAACATCCCTAAGTTCGCATCTTGTGCTTGCTTAGATTGATACTTGTGAGGCTCCCATGGGCGACTATGAGCATTGGCGATACAAGACTCAATCGAAAGGTTCATATATATAATTTCATTAGAATGCGCTGCTGCCATGTCCAATAAATCAGCGTAACACCCTTCAATGACCCAGCTATCATGTGAATTGATGAATTCTGTCAGCTCCTTCTCTGATGCTAGCAGCGGCTTTCTCTCGGGAGGCGATGTTAGCTCCCACGCCAGAGTATCGAGATCCAAGTGAGCCAACTCATTTGAGTGACATAACTCTTTGGCCAGCGTAGATTTACCCGATCCTGAATTGCCAAATATTATAATTTTTCTCAAAGCCGATCTCCTTTTTAGCTAAAACTATCAAAGCCAACAAAATCAATTAATTCGGCGACTGAACGGGCGGATATCTTAGCAGCACAACACGAACCCAGTGCTGAAAAATGAGCTTTAATTAAATCGATTGCAACGCCTAACTCAATGAGATCTTTTGTTGGTTCAGGAACAACAGCATCATGATGTTGATTGTTCAAATGATGAATTAGCCCTGAGGCATCGATAAGAATATCTAAAGGATCATATTCAAAAAAGTGCAAATCGGCATCGCCATTCCATTCTGCAAGATCTGAAATATAGACTAATTCATCATCGCCCCTAAACTTAATCAAAGCGGGCCAGGTTACCACTTAACAAACCAACTGTTGTTTTTTTGAGTATCGATTAACTGTTCAAAGTTAATTTCCGATATCGACATTTCAGCCCCCTGATAAACAACTGATTTTCTTGCGCCAACGCCTTGAGCCAACTCTTCAAAGGCCCTAATTTCGATCATGGTTAAACCACCCTCAGTCTTCTCCATTGGATGAATAATGATCGCTGGAATTGGCGAAATGAATTTTTTACCAATCAACTGTATCACTATTTTTTGCAGTAATTTTTCAGCCACATAAAAGTCATTTAATAAAGTTCGTGGATGCAAAAAAGGATTTACCACATTAACCATCGCTTGATTGCCAATAGCAGTAACAAATTTGATTCCATTGCTCTTGGTTTCAATTTGGACCAATGGTTTTTGATCAAAAACGGCATTTGTTTTGATATCGGTAACTTTTATTCGGTCATGCCAAATTTGAACATAGAGCGTGGTATTAAACATCTTTAGCAAATTTTTAATCATCTATTAATCTCCGTCTGGCAGGCTTTGATCTACTTCTTTTTTAAAGCCGATTGAACTCTTCTAACCACTGGACGAAACCATTCGACACCTTATTAATCTCACATAGATTACGGTCAAAATACCACACAGGTAAATCTTTTTGTTGAGTCGCACAATCAGCAAGTTTGAAACAAAACATGTTGCCCTTACAATCAGAAGCAAACAAAACATGCCCTTTTGGCATCCCTGTCATTTCATAGAGCTGCGATAGTGAAAAGACATCATCTAAGCTTAAAAAATCCTGAACTTGTGATATTTCGACGCCCAAATCACAAGTTTTTGTTAATACATTTGGTGAGTGAACCAAGCCATAGCTAGCAATTAAATATTTATATGAGTCGGGTAAAACTGCATTTAATTTTAATTCTAGCTCGGCAATATCACCACTAGGGATAGGAACCATCGAGTCCTTGCTGCCCCAGTTTTTTACAAACAGGTCAATACTTTTCATTGATATATATTCCAAAACAGCTAAGTTGATAAATAAGACATTTTTTCTGTTCGTTCGTTGATACATTCATATGAACCCATCTCAAATTCACGGCAAATCCAGGGTCTATATTCATAAATAGTACACATTAAGGTATCTCGATCCAAAGCTGAACACCAACCATCGTCTAAACGCAGCATAGATTCGCTGCCATATTCATCAACATCAATATGCCGACTAGGAACACCCGTATCTGAAACAATCATCACTTCTGAGCTGCAACAACATGCTTGGCAGTTAGAACATAAAACTTCAGCGACGGGTAAAATTTTTACTTTAATGGTCATAAATAACAACTACTGATTCAATGGGCAGTAGGATACGCTACATTGTAAATATTCTCGAGATAATAAGATCGGTGTTTTTTACTTGCTAGAAATGATCAAACATATAATCAACGACTGCGTTTTTTGCAGTTATTAAACAAGCCGAGCCAAAAAGAAAGTTCAAGAACCCCTCCCAACACGAAAAAAACGACCGAACTGGTTGTGCTCCCCGCAAGATAACACGCCAGAGCAGCAATAATGAGTGTGGCAAGAATTAAAAACCTAAGTAATTTATTCATCTATGTATCCTTTTTAGACTCACTGACAAAGTCCTGGGTAGCTGCTTTTCGCCGACTCATTATCATACCAAATACTATGCTTATCACCTTGGTATTTGAGCCAGTGGTATAAATAGGCGGTTGATAACATAATTAAACCACCGACCAGAGCGGCCTCACTAATCAGGCCCAAACAACAGAAGCTAAAGCCACTGATGTGTCCAATGGTTTCAATGCGAGACGCTGATTGTCTACTTGGTCGAGTTTGTAAAAAATTAAACACAAACCAACATTTCAATATAAAAGGCAATTGTTGCCAGTTATCTGATTTTTTATCTATCATAAATTTCTCCTGATTCAAGGTTGATACATCAACATCAAGTGCAGCAGCAAGACATTTAATAGACTCTAAACTAGCATTTTTTCCACTTTCAATTCGCTGAATTGTTCTAACATTTAATCCAGACATTTGGGCTAATTGTTCTTGAGAAAAGTGACGGCTAATACGTAGTTCTTTGAGAATCATTAAATTTACGTCTGTACTTAAGAATCACAAGTATTCATTGATTTTGTTAATGTCGGTTACGAATTTCTCCCGACATTCACCCGACAGTGCAGAATACGTTACCTTTAAGCAGCTAACAGCTTAATATGTTGACCGCGCAAGGTTAGCTATCTTATAAGGTTACATTTTATTTAAAAAAACATAATAACGTATTAGAAAAAGTATTGATAAAATTTTTACGCTAAGGTCTCTAATGCGCACCAAGAAGTCGTTAGTATTGGATGAATTTTGAATCCAAAATTAAACCGATTGAAGTATCACCTTTAGGCTAACAATTTCCACAAAGCGGAAGTAAAAATCGTAATGAAATTTCTTTATTTTAGAAGCAAAGATGGGACAGCCATAAAAATCTGATTGATATTCAATGGCTTTAAGCTACATTCATTTTAGTGATGTAATTTAGCACCAAAGGGCGAATCTCGCAACGATGTTAAGTTGTTGATTTATCGAAGCCGAATGTTCAAGAGATCTGCGGCTTTTAGTATTAGAAATAGAATCGCAAACTTAGTAAATAA
>JABSRS010000333.1 GCA_013214885.1 Gammaproteobacteria bacterium | reverse complement strand
CGTTGTAACAATTGGATCAGCCATTTATGCTTAGCGGTTTTCGGCTCTTCCGGTAACTTTGTCACTATGGATATCGCCCCTTGATATAAAGCGGCCCTTAATTCTTTGATCCCACCTTTTTTATCTATCCCCATCATAAATACTTTGCCACCCGAGCTGTGTTGTTTCGGTGTTAATCCGACAAACGCAGATGCTTCCCTACCATTTTTAAACTATTTGCCATTACCGAGAGTAGAATAAAGCATACCAGCACATACCTCGGCAACACCCTCTAATGCCATCAATGATTTACAAGGTTCTAGTTGGCGCACTAATGCGTTTTTAGCCTTTTCTTGTATGGTGAACTCTTCTTTTAAACTCTGATAATGCGCCCATAAGTGATGTAACGTCGATAACAAGTTCGCAGGAAGCGGATGCTGCTCATCTAGCGTTTCCATTACTACTTTTCGCAACCCTGCGGCACCTTTAGCACTGACGATGCCATATTCATATAGCATCGCTCTAATGTGGTTGCCTAGTGATGTAACATTCCTTGAAAGATAAACACGGCTTGCTTCTAGTGATTGCAGAATCTGCTGTTCTTCATTTTTAGGCTACTGTACTTTAAGCCGACTTGCATTGCTGCATTTGCTATAGCGAGCGCATCATTAGCATCTGTCTTTTGACCTTGAAGAAATCCTTTTACCTTCTTGGGACTGATAATACGAACATCATGATTGAATTGTTCTGCAAATCGGCCCCAGTAATGGCTACTACCACAGCCTTCAATACCAACGACAGCAGGGTGTGACTTGGCTAATATCTCTTTTAGTTTTTGACGACTGACGACCTTATTACTCATTAATTCACCGTCTTTACTAATCACACAAACTTGAAAGACGTTTTTAGCTAAATCAATGCCGATAATATTAGACTTTAACATAGTAGATCTCCTCGATAGTTGATTCAGACTATCCTGCTGTGGGAGTGGAGTCCATACATCGCTATGGCACACATAGCGTTATAGAAATAGTTGTGCCAATGTTGGTTTATTTAATTGTTATAGCTAGTTTATTTCAGTACTCACTTGCATTGGTGATTGACTTGCCAGCTCTAGAACTTGCTGATAGTTCAAACCATCTATTTTTTTTGCAATAATATTAAAGTTCAGTTCAGTAGCCTTTTTAGGGTTGCTCAATAAGTCAAATATATCAACATCAGAGGATTGGATTGATATGAGAGCTAATAGAAATTGTTGGCCCTCTTTAGATTTTAATCTTTTCAATACTTTTGAAACATCTCTTTCGGTTGATTTAGCGGTTGATCCGTCAAACACCAAATCATTTTTAACACTCGCACAAGCAAGCCTGCTTACCTGAGCATAGCTTTAAAATAATTAATGTAATTAAACATTGTAAGCACCGACTGTACCAGTTTTTTTAAGAAGACAATAAATACGTTAACACAATATTAAAAAATGACTACACAGTTAAAAAGGCTAAGCTTTATACCTAGCACGGACATCGCTCGGCATCGATTGCAGTTGAAAATCAACCATGAAGTCGAACGAGTCGAGCAATGAGTCAAAGCTATGCGTTTGCCCTTCTAGCTCGCTAAGCAAGTGATAACATGCCTCGATGGTCGATAAACTATCGCTACGTGATGATTTTCTGATCCGATAATTACTTTGATCGGACACTGCAATCCCAACACAGGGTAACGTTTGCAGTGCAGGGTTGAGGCAATAGATTTTATAGGCTTTTTTCCAACTACCATCAAGTACGATTATCGTTAGATTGGATAAGGTTAAATCTGATGACATAACGCCACTAGCCTGCTGGCATAGTTGTTCAGTAAGCTGTTGTGGGGTGATGGCTTCATCTTGGGGGTAAAGCAACATCACTTGGCGCGCGCTATTGTTGATGATGGCATTGAATTGCTGATCGATGCTAAAGTCTTCACCAATTAATAATTGACAGTTATTCAAGCTCAACTCGGCGATTCTTGCGGTGCCTTTAGCATGCTTTACTTCGCTGGGATGCTGTAAGATAACAATCTCAACAAGATTATCAATCGCTTTAATCGTATGGCAAAGACAAGCCACTGGTGGGCGTAAACATTGAGGACATCGTGCTCTTTTATTCATTTATTTGACTCTCAAGTTAGGATAAACTCAACGTTGTGTTCAATCCCAAGGATATTATTATTAAAACTTTATCACATCAGTACTATTCAATACTTCATCAATGGCTAGTACCCGCGAGTATTACCATCATCTCTTTGCTATTATTTGCCAATCAAACAGCGGCGTTAGAGTTATTTGAATTTAATCGGCAACTGATCTCAGAGGGTCAGTATTGGCGCTTACTTACCGGAAACTTTCTTCATACTAATGGCTGGCATTTAGTGTTGAACATTACTGGTTTATTATTCCTAACCCTGATATTTAAACAATATTGTAGTGTTAGGGCAATGATAGCATTTAGCCTAGCTAACAGTGTAGCCGTTGGCGGGTTGTTATATCTATTTACCCCAGATATTGCCTATTATGTCGGATTGTCGGGCTTTTTACATGGCTTATTCGTGGTTGGTTGTTTGGCAGAAATTAGTCGTGGGATTAAATTTAGTTATTTGATGCTAGCGGTGGTGACCGTTAAAACAATTTATGAACAAATGGTCGGCGCGCCAGATAATGTCAGAGAATTGATTGGCGCAAACGTGGCAGTCGATGCCCATTTGTATGGGGCATTAACTGCGGTGCCGATGTTTGCTAGCTATTGGCTCTATAAAAAAATGCTTAACCGTGATTAACGAGTCAGTAACAAATCATTAAGTCGACTGACATCATCGCGGAGTTTAGCCGCTTCTTCAAATTCAAGATTACGTGCGTGATCGTACATTTTGTGCTCGAGTGCGTTAATTTCTTTTTCGATATCACGATTGGATGAACTGCGATATTGCGCCGCGGTTTCTGCGACCTGATCGAATTCTTGCTCCTCGCCAACATCAAGCATGTCATGAATTTTAGTGGTCAATCCTTTAGGCGTAATGCCATGTTCAAGGTTGTATTCATGTTGAAGCTGGCGCCTTGCTTTCGTTGAATCAATCGCTTTTTTCATCGATTTAGTGATCTTATCGCCATACAGAATCGCCCGACCATTAAGGTTTCGCGCGGCACGCCCGATAGTTTGAACTAGTGAGCGTTCAGAGCGCAAAAAACCCTCTTTATCAGCATCGAGAATAGCCACTAGCGAGACTTCTGGGAGATCGAGTCCTTCACGCAACAAGTTAATCCCGATCAACACATCAAATTTACCCAGACGTAAATCACGGATTATTTCAATCCGTTCAACCGTATCAATATCAGAGTGAAGGTAGCGAGCTCGTACACCATGCTCGTCGAGATATTCCGAGAGATCTTCAGCCATTCTTTTGGTTAGTGTGGTGGCTAATACCCGTTCGTTTTTTGCAACGCGGAGATGGATCTCACTTAATAAGTCATCGACTTGAGTCCCTACAGGGCGCACTTCAATTTCAGGATCGAGTAAGCCAGTTGGCCGCACCACTTGTCTTGCAACTTCTCCACCAGATTTATTAAGTTCATAATCACTAGGCGTCGCTGACACATAGATGGTTTGTGGCGAAATCGATTCAAACTCTTCAAATTTTAACGGCCGATTATCGAGCGCCGAAGGCAAGCGAAAACCGTATTGTACTAAATTCTCTTTTCGTGATCTGTCACCTTTATACATCGCGCCAATTTGCGGCACCGTGACATGCGACTCATCAAGGATCAATAAACCATCAGCAGGCAGGTAATCAATTAGCGTCGGTGGTGGCTCACCTGGCTCCCGTCCTGATAAATAGCGTGAATAGTTTTCGACCCCTGAGCAATAACCCAATTCCGTCATCATTTCGATGTCGTAACTGACCCGCTCAGTAATTCGCTGTAACTCGACTAGCTTATTAAGTGATTGTAATTGCGCTTGGCGTTCTTTGAGTTCGACTTTGATATGATCAACCGCCGCTATAATTTTTTCACGCGGCGTTACATAGTGAGTTTTTGGATAGATAGTATAGCGTGCAACGGTTCGCTCAAGCGCACCTGTCAGTGGATCAAACAACGAAATTCGTTCAACTTCATCGTCAAACATTTCAACCCGTACCGCGTATTTATC
>JABSRS010000332.1 GCA_013214885.1 Gammaproteobacteria bacterium | reverse complement strand
GTGACCTGGTAAAAATGGTGCAAGATGCGATTTTACGCCAATAGGGCCCATACCTGGACCGCCACCACCGTGAGGAATACAGAATGTTTTGTGCAAGTTTAAGTGCGAGACATCTGAACCGATAAAGCCAGGTGATGTTAAGCCAACTTGGGCATTCATATTGGCACCATCAAGGTAAACCTGACCGCCCGCAGCATGAATTTGTTCGCAAATGTCTTTAATGCTTTCTTCGTAAACACCGTGAGTAGACGGGTAGGTGATCATGATACAAGACAGTTGCTCGCGATGAAGTGCGAGTTTAGCCGCCAAATCATCCATATCGACGTTGCCTTGGTCATCACAACTGACAATCACAATGCGCATTGATACCATCGCCGCACTGGCAGGGTTAGTGCCGTGAGCCGAGCTAGGGATTAGACAAATATTACGATGGCCATCACCACGACTCTCGTGATAACGCTGAATCGCGATAAGACCTGCGTATTCACCTTGAGCACCAGAGTTAGGCTGGAGTGAGAAATTGTCATAGCCAGTAACGGTCACTAACTGCTCGGTAAACGAGTCAGCTAGTTCTTGATAACCTAGACACTGATCTTTAGGTGCAAAGGGGTGCATTTGACTAAATTCAGGCCACGTCACTGGGATCATTTGCGCCGTCGCATTAAGTTTCATGGTACAAGAACCCAGCGGGATCATGCCGTGAGTCAATGAGAAATCTTTGTTTTCGAGGCTCTTTAAATAGCGCAACATCCGAGTTTCGCTGTGGTAGCTATTAAATACTGGGTGGGTCAAGTACTTACTAGACCGGCGACAAGACTCTGGAATGTTCGAGAACTCTTGACCTAGACTTGCTTCAATGTCGCTGACACTAATTGATTGCTCGGTAATGGCTAACCATAACGCCTCAACATCGGCAGCGGTAGTGGTTTCATCTAAGCTAATACCTAATTGATCGGGTAATAAACGCAGGTTTAAATCACTCGCTAATGCCCGTTGATAAATCGCATCAGTTTGGTCATCAGTTTGTAGGGTAATAGTGTCGAAAAAGTGCTGATGAACTAGCTTGATCCCAGATTGTTCGAGACCGGCAGCTAAAATAGACGCTAGATGATGAACTCGGCGACCAATTTTTAGTAACCCTGCTGGGCCGTGATAAACAGCAAAGAACGAAGCCATGTTGGCCAGTAATGCTTGCGCAGTACAGATGTTAGACGTCGCTTTTTCACGGCGAATATGCTGCTCACGCGTTTGCATGGCCATACGTAGTGCTTGCTTGCCTTTGGTGTCAATTGACACACCAATGACCCGACCAGGAATAGTACGTTTGTACTTTTCGCTAGTGGCCATAAATGCCGCATGTGGGCCACCGTAACCCATTGGTACGCCAAAACGCTGAGCACTACCGATCACAATATCAGCACCAATTTCGCCTGGCGCTTTTAAGATCGTCAGTGCTAGTAAATCAGTGGCTACCGCCACTAGGGTTTTCTTGGTGTGAGCTTGAGCAATAGTCGCTTCAAGATCATGAACCTGACCGGTTGAACCAGGGTATTGCAATAAGGCACCAAAAACGTCGTAGTTGTCTAATTCGCTATGAGGCGCCACGACTACTTCAAAGGCAAAGTAATGAGCGCGGGTTCTAACAACGTCAAGCGTTTGCGGGTGAACATCGTCACTGACAAAAAATACATTACTCTTGTTTTTGCCAGCGCGCTTACAAAAGCTCATTGCTTCAGCAGCAGCTGTTGCTTCATCCAGTAATGAAGCATTGGCTAATTCCATCGCCGTTAAATCGGTGATCATTTGCTGATAATTTAGCAGTGCTTCTAAGCGACCTTGAGAAATCTCAGGCTGATACGGGGTATAAGCCGTGTACCAACCTGGGTTTTCAAAGACGTTACGTAAAATAACCTTAGGGACATGAGTATCGTAATAACCCTGACCGATGTAACTACGGTTTACTTTGTTTTTACTGGCAATCGCTTTGAGCGACGCCAACATATCAACTTCACTTTGTGGGGCAGCAAGTGGCATTGGCTGTTCTAGCCTGATATTGGTTGGTACAGTTCGGTCAATTAGCTGCTCAACAGAGTCTAATCCAATCGCGGATAACATCTGTTGCTGTTGCGCCTTATTAGGGCCGTTGTGACGGCCAATAAAGTCTAAGTCATCACTTAGTTGCGTTAATAAGTTGTTGTTGCTCATAAATTACTCCCAGCAGTTTTAATATTTTTATTCTTCGATACCGTCGTGGTAAGTGTCACTGTCTAGTAAGTTGTCTAACTCTGAAGGATCAGATAGATTTATTTTTGCAATCCAACCGTCAACAAATGGTGATTCGTTGACTAGCTCTGGGCTGTCATCAAGATCTTCATTCACTGCAATTATTTCGCCTGAAACAGGGGCATAAACATCTGAAGCGGCCTTAACCGACTCAACCAGTGAGAAACCTTCGCCAGCCGTTGAGTTATCGCCAACTTCTGGTAATTCAACAAATACAACATCGCCAAGTAAACCTTGAGCGTGCTGTGAAATACCTACGGTTACTGTGCCGTCGCCGTTGTCTTTAACCCATTCGTGGCTTGGGGCAAATTTGTAATCTTTTGATACTGAACTCATGGTTTTCTCCAATGTTTTTATCTGTAACTGAACAATTGTTTGTCCAGCTACATTATTTTTTATCAGGATTGATTAACGATATAGCGGGAATTGCTTACAAAGTGCTTGTACTTGTTTCAGTACTTGCTTCTCTACTACGCTATTATCTTCTGGGTTAGCTGCTAGGCCATCTAAAACATCGCCAATCCATTGACCAATTTTAATAAACTCTTCATTACCGAAACCACGAGTGGTACCTGCTGGTGTCCCTAGGCGAACGCCAGATGTAACCATTGGCTTTTCAGGATCAAATGGGATGCCATTTTTGTTACAAGTAATACCAGCACGCTCAAGTGACTCTTCAGTTACGTTGCCTTTCAAGCCCTTTGGACGTAAATCAACAAGCATTAAGTGAGTGTCAGTGCCGCCAGTTACGATGTCGCAACCACGTTCTTGGAGGGTTTTTGCTAGCACTTTAGCGTTGCTAAGTACTTGCTTGATATAAGCGTTGAATTCAGGTTCCATCGCTTCGCCTAACGCGACTGCTTTAGCGGCGATAACGTGCATTAATGGACCTCCTTGAAGACCTGGGAAAACTGCCGAGTTGATTTTCTTAGCAATGGCTTGGTCATTAGTTAAGGTCATGCCGCCGCGCGGTCCACGTAAGGTTTTATGAGTCGTAGTGGTAACAATGTCAGCATAAGGTAATGGGTTTTGATGATGACCTGTGGCAACTAAGCCCGCAATGTGAGCCATATCAACCATTAAGATTGCACCCACTTCATCAGCAATCGCGCGGAATTTTGAAAAATCAATTTTACGTGGAATAGCAGAACCACCAGCGATAATCATTTTTGGCTTATGTTCTTTAGCAAGTTCAAGTACTTGATCGTAATCGATCAGCATATCGTCTTGACGTACGCCGTACTGAATGGCATTAAACCATTTGCCCGATTGTGCAGGGCGAGCGCCATGAGTTAAGTGACCACCAGCATCAAGTGACATCCCTAAAATCGTATCGCCAGGCTTAACCAAAGCTAACATTACCGCACCGTTGGCTTGCGCGCCTGAGTGAGGTTGAACATTTACATACTCGGCACTAAATATTTCTTTAGCGCGATCGATAGCTAATGCTTCAACTAAATCAACATATTCACAACCACCGTAATAACGACGGCCAGGGTATCCTTCCGCGTATTTGTTGGTTAGCACAGTGCCTTGAGTTTCCATCACTGCTTTTGACACAATGTTTTCCGAAGCGATTAGCTCGATTTGTTCTTCTTGACGTTGGTTTTCTAATTCAATCGCCATTTGCACTGCGCCGTCGGTAACGGGCAGGCTTGAAGAGAAAAAGTGCTCAAGTTCATATGATGTATAGGTGCTTTTCATTATTATTATCCTTGGTTTTTAATCGGCGATTATTACTATTAATCGCCGTAGCTCTTTATGTACTAACTAAGTTTTTAGTATTTGGGTTAACAGGCGACTACGTTGATTGCTAAACCGCCCAGTGATGTTTCTTTGTATTTGCTCATCATGTCTAAACCTGTTTGGTGCATGGTGGCAATGACG
>JABSRS010000331.1 GCA_013214885.1 Gammaproteobacteria bacterium | reverse complement strand
AAGGATTTTGAAAGTGTCATAATATCGGGTACAACTTGCTCCCATTGACAGCAAAACATCTTACCAGTACGACCTAGCCCGGTTTGGATCTCATCGAGGATCATCAAACAATCATATTTATCACATAATGCCCTGACCTGAGTCAGATAGTTATCTGGCGGAATAATCACTCCGCCTTCTCCCTGAATTGGTTCCAGAATAAAAGCGCAGACATCACCGGCTTTAAGTGCTGCTTCTAAAGCTCCCTCGTCACCAAAGGCTATACAATCACAGCGAGGCAGTAATGGTTCAAAGGGTTTTCTATGCTTATCTCGACCTGTTACCGACAAAGCACCTAAGGTTTTACCGTGATAACCATTATCGCAATACAATAATCGGGTTTTAGATGAAGCCGCTAAAGCCAATTTTATCGCGGCTTCAACCGCTTCAGTGCCTGAGTTGCTAAAAAATGTTCTAGATAGGTTTCCTGGTGTGATTGCTTCAAGATGTTCAGCTAATAGCGAGGCTTGATATGGCACAGAAATATACTGGACAAACGTTGGTTGCTGAGATTCAAAATATTTAATCAAAGACGCGTTAATTTTAGGATGGTTATGGCCGACATTAAGGCAGCCATAACCTGCGACAAAATCAAGATAGCGATCTTCGTTAGTATCTGTTAATTCCACTCCCTGCGATTGTACAAATACTCGTTCCAAATGATTAAATTCATAAAAATCTGCCATCACTGGATTAATATATTGGCGATACCGATCAATAGTTTGCGATTTTATTTCTGGTAATGGCGCGGGTAGCAATGAGCGTAAACTAGTTTCTATCTGGTGATAAGTTGTAATTGCTGCCCAATCTTTATCTCGAACTTTTTCACCAAGACTTGCCAACGGCGCAGGTTTAAAACCGTGTTTTATTGCAATTTCGCCAATCTCTAATACCCGTTCAACATCTAATTCACGACCAATAGAGAAAGTTTCGGCTCGATTTTCAAGCGCTAAAATTAACGTTTCGGCTAAACAACCATTCATAAACATGGTTGGATCAAATTGAGCTAACGCACCACCAAATGAAACATCATCAGTCGCTGAAATTAAACCACCATCAATCAACATAATATCGTGTCGTGGAGTCTCCATTGGCATAACATCACGCGGCAAGGCAGTATCAATCACCACGGCGCCAGGCATCAGCAACATCGGATCTATTACCCCTCCGGTTGAAGTTGCTGCCACATAAAATTTCACTTTATCGTAGCAACTAGATATGTCTTTGGTTAGCTGAACTTGATGATGATACTCGTCGGGTAAATAGGTTAACAACTTCGCAGGCTGTGCATTCTTATTACGGTGAACCAATTGTAATTTGACACCTAATGGTAATAATAATTTGGCTATCACTAAGGAAATAGACCCCGGATAACCAACAATAGCAACTTCGGTATCGGCTGGTTGTTGCTTTTGTTTGTGTAATACATCTAACATATTTTGGTAGGCTACAAACGCTGTTAGTGAATTACCTGTGGTGACAGGTACAGGGGAACTATTCGCTGTTTCTTGACCACGTTGACCGACAATCCCGGTAAAACCGCCTAAACCCACTAGCTGAGCACCTTCCTGATGCAGCTGTATAATCCCGTCTCTAATACGATCAACTATTGCCTTGGGCTGCGCCAACATTTCTTCCGCAGTTAACGGCATGTACTCAATAATGCCACTGCATTGTGCCCCCGTTTTACTGACTATTTTTTCAAAACGGGTAAACGGGACAAGGTTTTGTTTTTGCCAATGGCTTGCTTGATAACCATGTGACTGATCTTTACAAGTGCGGCTAAACATATCCAGTAATTTAGCATGACGTTTCAATAAAACAGACGTCGGGTGAGCTATAAATCCAAATTTCACGATAATATTTCCTTAAGCTATATTTAATCGGTGCCACGCAGCTTCAGATATCAAACTTAATCCATCACCATCGGAGTTATGGGATAAGCTAATATCTAAAAAGTTGATTTGTTGAGGTTGCTGCAATAAGTCGTCAAAAATTTCGGTCGAAAATTCAACGATCCGCTGTCGATACACAGAACCTGAAAGCTTGGGTGAAATACAACGTTCTTGCTGTGGTAATAACATTACTTGCTTGACATTACGGCTAGCCGTACGCCGATCTAAGTACGTCTGGATCATCGACAACACACCGTTACACAGGTAAAACACTGTGATATTTATGTTGATTTTGTTGGGGTTTTTATCAAACTCATGTGCAATTTTCTGCTCAATATCAGGGACCAAAGCACGTGCGCCATCGCCAATAAAAGCCAGTACATTATCTTTGGATGTTCGCGCCAGATAAGGTAAAGACGACAATGCATCTCCCATAAGAGCTCGACCGTACCACCCAGAAAATCCCTTTCCAGTTTTAGGAATATTTCGGATTGCACTGACGCCGCAGCGACCGACATCATATACCCCAACAAAAGAATAGTTATCCCGCTCAATCATGCTTTTGATCACATTACCAAGCTGAGTATGAAAGTAATTTGCAGTCATGGGCAGTTTCGGTAAAATATCGGCTGGTAAAATATCTTGGTATTGATGACATCGTGCTAATTGCTCTTGCCGATAAAACAATACTTCCGGTGTAACATCTAACTGCTTTAATACCGTCTGCAAAAAAGGCAATAAGCGACTAACAATACCAATGTCGGTGAAAGGTGATATATGCTTACGCTGGTAATTAACTTGAACAACATGGATTTTATTCAATAACTTACAACTTGAGAATGGCGATGATATTTGGTCAACTTTACTTTTAAGGAAAAATAAACTTTGATATTCAGAACTTGCTAATTGTGTTTCTGAGTGTAAGTAATTAAATACTTTACGATTAAAGCCATAAACAGAGAGCGTACCGATATATTCGTTAACGCATTGAGACTGATGATAATCACTGACCGAGCCCGGCGACGCCAACGTATCGACCAAGGCGATTCCCGCTTTTCTGGCAATTTCATACACCAGATCTCGTTCTTGCTCCGATAAATGACTGCACTGCCACAATATTCGTTTTTTATCATTATTTAACAGCTGCATAACCTCAGCCATCTCTGTGTTATTCCTTCGATCGTCACATCTTATTTGTAATGGTTTAGTTATTAATTGCGGCTCAATTGTCGATGGCAGTATAGATCCCAGAACGTTCTGATCCGCGAAAACAAACACTGGGCCAGGCTGCTCGGCCAACAAACGAGATAGTTCGTTTAACTTATCGCACAGCTCATTTTTATCCTTGATACAAATATAAGGTATGCCTTTTGCGGCGATCACTTTTCGACCATCATGATCTTGATGTATCGTGCCCTGAAATGGGAACCACGAAGAATCAAGCGTCTCAGCGCACACGATGATCCCAGGAGCCTGTGCACGCTTTAAATTATATAAAGTTCCTCTAAATTCATCGATCATACCTGAGGTAACGGCAATAACGTATGCCCGTTGGTATAACTGCCAACCACATAATGCAGAAACAGCTAAACTATGTTCATTAGTACCCGTTAAGCATGGAATGGAGTCATCGGCACACAGTTGCGACAACGACGAAATAACACCAGATATCATTGAACCGGTGTAATAATGAAAATCCCACTGATTGGGCCAATCAGCTTGCAGATAATCATAAATATACTTGGTAATAGTCGAGATATGGCACGGTGAATTTAAAGCTCTGGATAACATTTTATTGATATAGACAGTTTCTAAATGATCTATCAAATTCTTCAGAAACTCAGTCTGCCAGATCATCGGATTACTTTTCTTCAATCTGAGCTGAATTTGTCCAAATGCAGTATCGCTCAAACTGCTCATAAAGCATGGTTCTACGGTCCAT
>JABSRS010000330.1 GCA_013214885.1 Gammaproteobacteria bacterium | reverse complement strand
GTTCAGCGTCCGATTTTATTGTTTTGTTAGTTTGAATCTTATAGATGACATAACTATTGCTAATTTCTTACGAGCTGATTTTTTTATCTAATTCATCCAAAAAAATACTTTGCCCGTAATATTTTTTAGCACCTCTACTTGTTAAGAAATATTCCGATTTAAAAAAATGAACATCATATTTAGCCCTTGTTAAAGCAACGAAAAACAGCCGTCTTTTTTCTTGCAACTCTTTATCAGCAGGATAACACCATTGGTAAGATGAAAAGTCATAAACCAATCTTGGAAATACACCATTATCTAAGCCTATAGCGATTACAACATCATATTCGCAGCCTTTACTAGAATGATATGTTATCAAGTTTATCTTGTTGGATTTATCTCTATTATCTCCAAGCATATGAAGGTTTATATTATGTAACACTCCATCATTTTTTAATGACTTTTGCATTTTCAACACTTCAGAGAAGTCATCATTTATATGGGTCTCATTAAGAAACACTTCAAAATTTTCGTTCATCATTTTGGTAACAAACTCTTCAGCTGTAATCTGGTGAAGTCTGTTTTTAGAATCCCATAAGAATTTTACAAGCTTCAAAACTGACGTATCTAAATCATTGGTATGATTTAGAATAAAGTTGGTAAATGTTTTAATTATTTCGCTAAGATAAATGTTTTTACTTTCTTCTTGCCAATCATGTGTAATCCATGAAGCACAATCTTCAATAAATACTGTCATCGGATTTTTTCTATAAGGTGCATTATTATCTATTCGACTATAAAACAATCCCATCTCTGATGCTTTTTGCGCAACAATATCGCCTGTTTTCGCATCTGGGTATAATATTGCGATATCACTAAGAGTTCTATTTTCTAACAGATCTACGCAACTTAGCGCTTTTTTTAATGCTTCATCAACTTGCTCTTCTAACCCATTCGGACATAAATGATAATCAATAATTGCAACTCTATCTTTGTGATGTGCTACCACCCCTTTATGAGCACCAACGAACCCGTCCGAAAGGTTAACTATATTTTGAGCCGAACGATAATTAAGTTTCATTTCTATTTTTTCAAAATCACTACGCTCACTGAGGCTCAAAAGTAATTCAGGATGCGCCCCTGTAAAGCCATAAATGGATTGATCAACGTCACCTACAGCTATTATTTTTATACCATGTTCGACCAACAATAATACTATTTCATGTAAAGGCTTTCCTAAATCCTGATACTCATCTATGACAATGATTGGAAATTTTGCTTTCAAAATATCCCTCACCCACGCATAGTCTTTAATCAACTTTCGAGTGATTAAAATAAGATCATCAAAATCTACTAAGCCACAACTTCGCAAAAATCGTTCATAATTAGTGACTAAATTAGCATACAGAATATCGTTGCTATTAAAATGTTCATCTCGTTCAAGATAGGACATTCTATAGTTTGTCATAGTTGCGAAGTTACAATATTTTGCTGCATCACCTATGTGATTTTTCGCCGAATCAAAACAGTCGTTTCGTTGTTTTTCATTAGCAATTGAATATATAGCGGGTAACTCAGTCTCAACTAGGTGTGCTAAAGGAGAGACTATTTGACTCAAACAAAAGCTGTGAACCGTCCCCAAGTACAAGTTAGCATTTGAAGACAAACCTATTTTTTTAAACCTCTGTTGTAATTCCTTACAGCATTGCCGACTATATGTTATGCACGCAACTTTTTGATAATCGTTAATTTCTTCATTAAGGATTTTAGCAACCTTTAAGACTAAGGTTTTGGTTTTACCACTGCCTGGTCCAGCAATAACAGCACAATTACGATCTGAGTCAAAGGCAGCCTTTTGGCCAAACTCATTTAATAGAACAGCTTCACTTTTATAAAAACTAGCTACATTACGTTGCATTGATAATATACTCAAACGACGAAATAATATATTGAGGGCAGTGTCCATCAGGCAGTCTATTACTCAATCTCTTTGCAAAACGCCCTTTCCCAATTTCTTGTATGTATCTTAGCAATGCAGGCATGTCTACAGGCGTTTGATTATTTCTCCAACTTTCAATAATTGGTCCTACACGTAGTCTGTCCCCATGCTCTTCTAACAAAATATCGCATACGATAAGCTTTAATACTGGAGAGTTAATTAATTCGGTTTCCAAAGTCTGAGTGTTCGTGAAAATTCCTTGAGTCTGACCAGCCAAAATGATTGTAGCTTCGGGATTTACGTCTGCACGATATGCAGGAATAATCAATTCTAGAAGCTTATCAATTCTTGTTATTCCCAAAGGAACTGGTAGGTTTAAAGGATCTCTATCTGTAATAATAGTAAATGGTGTACCAATACTATTTAAAAATTTCACATACGGTGAAAAGTTTGTACCTGCAACCGAGCATATTGAGATACCTTTTTTATCGAGTTCGTACCCAAGCTTGTTTGCTAACTCAGGTATTAAGAATTCTTCGGAATCTCCTTCGACTAAAATGACTCCTCGAGCAAAAAGCATTTCTCCTCTTGTTACAGTCAAATACCTACTCATATCTTCAATATCATTATCACTTAAAGCTGAGTTTGCTAAAGAGTAGCCTGACGTTGAAGTTACAGCACCAACCAAATGTTCTTTAAATACGATTAATGATGACAACGGTGCGGAACTTGCGATATGTGGGGAGTGTGTTGTTAATATAGTATTTAGATTTGCTTCAGATTTGTAGAAATAATCGAATAATAATCTTTGAACATGAGGGTGAAGGTGCGCTTCAGGTTCTTCTATTGCTAAAAAAGTAAACTCTTGATCGCCTTGTTTTATCGAGTGCTGTAAGTTAAGCAGTTTTAGAGTCAAAAATAATATATTTGAGCTCCCTGTACTAGCCTGACTTATTGTTCTGAGCCCTGAATCTATCAATAGTTGTAATGATCTAACAAGCTTATTTACATCTTGAGGGGCTAGTTTTAAGCTTACCTGTGAAACATGCTTGGAACCAACAATAGTTTCAAGCATAGTATTAATGTTAACAGCTATACTATCGATACTAGGAACGGCATCAAGTGCACTTTGGGATTGTTCAAACCCAGATGCAATTGTAATTCTTTGTTGTTCAGTTAAGTTCTCGCTAACGTCATCTAAAAATACTCTTATTGGTGAACGATTACTATTTTTCAGCTCTCTTTCACAATCTCTTAATGCATGAAAAAGCTCCATCTGTAAGCATCGTCTAAAACTTCGAGGGATGAAATTTTCAGGATTATTTCCAAGGTAGGTATTGTATTCATAGTCATTAATTGTTGGATTTTCTATTCCATCACGAGGCCTAAACTCATATGTAATTCTTGCAGTGTGAGTTGCAACATTAACTAGACCATCAGCTAACACCGACAGCATCGTTTCAGAGCTATTTATATTATCAATATCGATTGATATTTTAATTGTACTACCAATTTTATTCGCCCCTAAGCCATCCCAGAAATCATCAATATTAAGGAATCGCTCCAATTCTGACAGAGAGGGATCAAGAATCAGTCTAAGAGCAAAAAGAAAATTACTTTTACCAACTTTATTTTCTCCAACTATAACCATGTTTCTATTGGTATTAATTTCAAAGCTTTGAAAATTTCTAAAATTTTCTATTTTTACTCTTGATATATGTATCAATTAAAACTCCATTTTTGATATAAAACGATTTTTAGTAGGCTAATACAGGTCAAGTAACGGCAAGCATCAGGTTAGGCTGATTCAAACTAACATTTGTATAGCAGGACGTCTCAGCTCCTCAAATCTATTCACCCTAATCAATAGCGACTAATCAAATGAAAAGTAAGATAAAATCCAAACCTTAGATTCAAATCGATTCTGAGAAAGTGGGCAGTCCTGTAATTTATTGCTTAAGTCCTGTTAATTATTAACAAAGACGAATATACAACTGATTCTATTACTATTTTCATTTACTGCAAGAAAAGCACTACTCTTTAGAGGTAAACCGTGATGTAACAGAGAAAAAAACAAATAACACGGTATAAAATCATCGTTTTTGATTAAAACGGATTCGAATCAATAACTAATTAGATAATTAATTATCACCTACCCCACATTAGAATTTACATTTCCGTGCGCCATGCCACTTAAGTAACCTCAGGTTATTTACAAATACAACAACACCATATAGTCTAAGTTACCTAAGGTTATGTAATCTATTTT
>JABSRS010000329.1 GCA_013214885.1 Gammaproteobacteria bacterium | reverse complement strand
TGTACAGCCAGTTTATTGGTGCTAATTTACGGTAAAATGATATTTATCTCTGATAATTCATTGTATATCAATTATATTTTTGCGACTCTCCTAGATTTTATGGGGTAAGTGACTTACCTCTATATCTATATGCCCCGCAGTAATACGGTAAATATTGAACAACTTAAACCCTAGCTTCTCGTAAATCGCATACGAAACTCTCTCGGTGTTAACCCCATGGTTTTAATAAATATTTTCCGACACGCGCTGGTATCACCGTAACCTACTTGAGTGGCTATCCACTCAAAAGAATACTGCGAACTTTCTAGCAAATCACAGACCTTTTGCATCCTAAGTCGCTGTAAATAGTTATTAGGGTTGTAGCCTGTTGCCTTAAGAAATCGCCGTTGCATGGTGCGCTCAGTGAGGTTAGCTTGCTCAGCCAATGCTTGAATCGACACAGGTATCGGATAGTCCAAGTTCATTGTTTGCTGAATAGTCACAATGGTTTGGTCACCATGTGAAAATGATGGATTGAATTGCTGATAAAAGCGCTGCTCCCTTAATGCGGTATCAACAACAAGTACCTTACCAAGTTGGCTCATCACGCTCAGAGACGCATATTTCGCCACCAATTCAAAACCTAGATCCAGCCAAGACATCATCCCGCCTGCGGTAATCACATCACCGTGATCAATTAAGATCTCATTGGTATTGAGGGATATATGGGGGTAATGTTCGTAAAACAAGCCGGATAAGCCCCAGTGTGTGGTGATGGTTCTGGTTTTTATCAAATTTGTCGCTGCCAGAATAAATGCACCAGCACAGGCTGAGCCAATAATTGTACCTTGGCAATGTTGTGCTTTAAGCCATTCAATTAGCTCTACTTGAGGGTTGAGGTAGTAATCATTTTTCAAGCTCGGAGGCAACAAGATGACTGAAAGGTTTTGTGGTAGTTGTTCTATATTTTCGAAAACTACAGGTGAAAATTCCACCTCTACCCCTTGCTTCTTACAGGCGATATTGGCCATTAGAAACATTTCTTCCAAGCCATAGACGGCTGATTTCAAAGCATTGGGATAATGGCAGATACCTATCGAGAATTGTTTCATTAACTTAAATACACACTTTGTCGTTTATGACCTGTTTTATGTCATTTTAGGCGCTAGTGAAGTTATTGCAAGTTAACGATAATTATCTCACCGAAAACAACAAGATTAATGGATAATCAAAATGAACATAAAAGCACTACTTGTTATCGATCTACAAAACGATTACTTCCCAAATGGTAAGTTTCCACTTTGGAATACAGAGCAAACGCTACTTAACATCAAAATAGCGATTGCAAAAGCTAACGATAAAAACATTCCTGTCATTTATATACAGCATGTCGCTGATCCAGTTAAGGGCATCGCGCCATTCTTTAACGAAGATAGTGAAGGGGTTAAAATTCATCCTTCAATAATGGCTACAGCTCAAAACCCAGAGGTAGTGGTAAAAAAATTCTCGGATAGTTTTGAAAAAACAAATCTAGAAAAAATACTTATAAGTCATGATATTAATGAGATATTGATATGCGGAATGATGACTCAAAACTGCGTAACACACACTGCAATATCCAAAGCAGCTGAGAAATACAAAGTGTCGATTATGACGGATTGCTGCACTACAGTAGATAAAATGATTCACAATATAGCTCTAAACGGAGTATCAACTCGTGTACCTCTAGTGACTACGGAGCAAGTGCTTTAGTCTCTAGCCATTCAAAGCCCTGTATTTAATACGGGGCGTAATTCTTAGCGGTTTACTGCCATTTTTTTATTCCGCGCTAAGATTATCTCTCCCCATACAAAACCTAATCCCAAAAACAGCATTGGCACAACTATAGGTGCTTCATGCTACACATTATGATCCATTATAATAATGACTTAAAGTCCTCGGTAAAACGTCTGACAGCTAAAACGATTCCGCTGGAGCGAGGTTGACGGTAATCCGCCGCGCGGGAAACTCAAAACCCGAATTAATAATCGCACTGCGGACTCGATCACGCGCTTCTCTCACCGAAGTTTCGGGCAATCCAACAATCGAGAAACAAGGCAATCCATTGCTTAAATGCACCTCAACCGTCACTAGTGGGGCTGAAATCCCGACTTTAGCGCGACTATAAACGATGGCTAATGACATAACTAGAACGCCTCACGCTGAATGATGTTTAAGCATAGATCAAGATCAAAAAATCATCGCGCCAAACGACGATATCAATTATAAAATTTTGATGTTCTAACATAGTATTGGTGATCTTTTGTTAAATGTGTGGCTCGCTAACCCCCCATCTTTACTACTTCTATTACCCCATGGTATGGTCATTGTTTAATTCAACAATTTAGAAGGGTTAACAAATTGAAACTTATAAATTTAATATTGCTTTTCATCTTAATCGTGCAAGGCAATGTTTATGCTGCTGACAATATAAATATCGCCCAAAGCTTTGAGATAGACTCTAAAATACTACAACAAAAAAGGACAATTTTAGTTTCTCTTCCAACAGGATACGAAGCAAACAAAGCGCGCTATCCAGTGATCTATATGCTAGATGGCTTAATCGCTATTAGCCACGCGGTTGGTGCTAGAGATGTTTTAGTTAAAAGCGCCAATATACCTCCGACAATTATTGTTGGAATAAAAAGCGAAGATAGAATGATGGATTTTACCCCATCAAGCATTGAGCTGTATAAAAGTAGTGGCGGTGCCGATAAGTTTATTCGCTTTATAGAGTTAGAATTAATTCCTTTGATCAATGCTAAATTTAGAACTAATACCTTTAAAGCACTAGAAGGTCACTCAATGGCTGGCCTATTTACTGCCCATGCATTAATCAAATCACCAGACCTATTTGACGCATATATTATTACTAGCCCAGAGCTAGGCTGGAATAAGGATGAAATTAATGAAAAATTAAAACTATTCTTAACATCCTCACAGCCACTACAAAAAGATCTTTATTTTGCTGTTGGCGAGCAAGAGAGTAGTATGATAAAGGATCAGCTTAGCCAATTTGTGTCGGAAATAAAAAATTCATCCAGCAATAAAATGCGGATAAAACATGATATTTTTGAGGATGAAAGCCACATGTCCGTGCCTTTGTTAGCTAATTATCATGCGTTGAAATTCATCTTTTCAGATCTGAGGCTCCCAACAGATATCATTGAAAATTATAGTGACGAAAAATTCTTGGCCCATGAAGCTAGTATGAGCAAAAAGTATGGCGAGTTGGCAAGACAAGAATTAAAAGTATATATCCCACTGGCATTAGGGTTAATGAAACAACAGCAATACCAAAGTGCGGTTAATGTCTTTAAGCGCCTAGTACAAACCTACAAGGTTGATAACGATCATCCCCAAAATTACGCCTGGCTGGCATCTGCTCACGACAAAAATGGCAATAAGCAAGCAGCTCTTAAAAATTACAAAATAGCCCTACAAAAGGCTGTAGATATCGGATTTATGAGAGAAGCGTTATTTCGCACCAAAGTTACTGAGTTGACTGCCGAGTTAGGCTTAGCTAAGTAAAACCAAAGTTACCTAATCCATCAATAACATTGGCACAATACATTCGCTAGCGCATGTATTGTGCCAATGCGTCTTAGGTACATTATGTCACCCTATAACGATGGCTAATGACATGGCGAGGCACTACAAATTATTATAAGCAGTATCTAGCCAATTCATCCGTTCAATGTACCAAGATTTTAAATGTTCAATTTCTTCGTCATAGGTATTAAAAACGACTGGATTGGGCCAAACATAGATGCCTAAGGTATGCCATTTATTATCATTTTCTTGTTGCGCCCATTGTAAGTTTTGAGCGTGGCTATCAATTTTATCTAGAATAAACTGTTGATTCTGCTTGAAATGTAAAAAACGTACTTTCACTTTATCGACAAAATCTGGATCTTGAAATAACCTAGCATACCACGCATGTTTTTTAATCCAGAAGCCTTCAGGATATTGACTGGCGGAGAAATTAACATTGCCAAACGACAAATCAAAATCCCACAATGGACCCATTTTAATTTTTTCACCTGGGATCAGATTTAAATAGATACTAGAAAAATTTTTAGCATCTACATTTTTGGTGATCTCATTAATCAAATACCAATCGATAAAACTGTCGACGTTGATATATTTTTGATATCCATCAATAGGGTCTTTAAATTGTGATCCCAT
>JABSRS010000033.1:2239-16307 GCA_013214885.1 Gammaproteobacteria bacterium | reverse complement strand
TAATGCGGTGACCTTTGGTTGCCAACTCATTTTGTATAATGCCTTGGAATCATCGAGATGGATTTTTTCATGACCATAAGTCCCAGCCATACCACAGCAACCTACTTCCTTGGTGCTCAGTGATAATCCTAACTTAGTAAAAATTTCAATCCAGCTAGCATGAGTATTTGGCAGCGCGGTCTTTTCGCTACAGTGAGCAAATAAAGTATAGTCGGTTTTAGTTTGTGATGTCGCGCTAACGTTCACTTTTCCTAATACGCCTTGGAGCCACTCTTGAAATAGCATCACGTTAAATTGGCCACGTTTATCGCCAAGAACTTGATGATATTCATCTCGATAACACAGGACCAATGAAGGATCGACCCCAACTAACGGATAGCCAAGTTCACTCAGTTGATTGAAGAAATCACTAGCGTCTTGGGCCATTACGGCAAACTTAGTTAAAAAGCCTTTAACATGCGCAGGTTTGCCATTAGGCTTAAACGGTAACAGTACAGGAATAAAGCCAAGTTTTGTCACCGCCACCAGCATCGCCTCAACCACGGCAGCGTCGTAATAGCTGGTGAAAGGGTCTTGGACCACGAGCACATAGTTTTGACGTAGCTCAGGGCTAATGGCTTGCAACGCCCCTAAGTCAAAATGCACGGTATTGGCAAGTACGGTTGAGTCTTTAATTCGTGATGCCAAGGTTGGTAGGGTCAAATTAGGACTATCGACCATCCCAAATACTTTGCTGATCACCCCTCTGCTAACTGGATTACTGACCATAAAGTTAGCTAAACGCGGAGCTTTGGCCATTAGTGGGGTTGATTGCTCGACATTGGCAACCAAATAATCACTGAGCGGTCGTAAATAACGCTGATGATAAACATTGATAAAGCGCGAGCGAAATCCTGGGACATCGACTTTAATCGGACATTGGGTGGCACAAGCTTTACACGCCAAGCACCCTTTCATTGCGTCCATCACTTCGTGCGAGAAGTCATATTCTCCGCTCAATTTGCCCAGCTGTTTTTAATTTTGCTAAACACCGACGCCGAGCAATCATTCTTTTCAAGGGCCAGAATATCAACGCCTTGATTACTGAGTAGCCGTAACCATTCACGAATAAGCGTGGCGCGGCCTTTAGGAGAATGACGTCGATCGCCAGTGACCTTGCTCGATGGACACATCGGAGAATCAACGTCAAAGTTAAAACATTGGCCGTTACCATTACAGCTCATGGCCGTGGCATAACTTTCTCGGACATTAATTGGGATTTGACGGTCAAAAGACCCACGTTTGACCCCCGCTACTTTAACTAACGAATCGGTTGAATTAGCAGGGGTACATATTTTACCTGGATTAATTCGATTATCGGGATCAAACAAGCCCTTGATCACACGTAATTGCGCAAATAACTCGTCGCCAAAAAATTCAGGGCCGTATTCACTACGGTAGCCTTTACCGTGTTCGCCCCACATCAGCCCGCCATACTTAGCAGTTAACGCAACCACTTGGTCCGATATTTCGGTTAATTTCAATTCTTGTTGTGGGTCACACATATCCATCGCTGGACGCACATGCAAAACCCCAGCATCGACATGACCAAACATGCCATAGCTTAGTTGATGGCTATCGAGCAGCGCTCTAAATTCGACAATAAAATCAGCTAGCTTCTCTGGTGGCACCGCCGTATCTTCAGCGAAAGCAATTGGTTTTTTAAAACCTTTGGTCGCGCCAAGTAAACCAACCGATTTTTTACGCATATTATAAATACGCATGATTTGATCAAGCTGATCACAAATTTGATAGCCTAAAATGCCACCTTGTTCATTGGCAATAGCATTATCTAAACGGGCGCACAGAGCCTCTATTCGCTGTTGTTGAATCGTGGCATCGTTACTGGCGTATTCAACCATATTAAGGCCGTCTGTGACCTTGTCAGCGCGCTCAGGAATAAGATCACAGACGGTATCCCACACGATGTCTTGTTTGGCCAGCCCTAGAACTTTACTATCGACGGTTTCAACCGAAGTCGCACTGGCCTTAACCAAGGTAGGCGCATCACGCAAAGCAGAATCAAAGCTGTCATAAATGATATTAACCAGGGTTCGTAATTTAGGGATCTTAGTAATATTGAGCTTAGCTTCAGTAATAAAGGCCAGCGAGCCCTCTGAACCGGTCAAAATACGTGATAAATTAAATTCGGTTAAGTCATCATTAAAAACGTGTTCCAGATCGTAGCCGGTTAAAAAGCGGTTAAGCCGCGGAAAACGCTCTAAAATCAGCGCCCGGTTATCACGACAAATATCAGCGACTGCCGTGGCAATATGTTTGGCCTGGCTATCAAGTGGATAATCAGCCCCAATGTTAGTTTCATTTTTAGTATGGAGTAACTCGCCGCACATTAAGACCGATGTTAATTCTAAAACATGATCAGAGGTCTTACCATAAACCAACGATCCCTGCCCTGAGGCATCAGTACTAATCATCCCGCCCATTGTTGCTCGGTTGGATGTTGAAAGATCAGGAGAAAAGAAATAGCCGTGAGGTTTTAAAAATTGATTAAGCTGATCTTTGATCACCCCAGTTTGAACTCTAACCCAGCCCTGCTCAACGTTGATTTCAAGCACATGGTTCATGTGGCGCGACATATCAACAATAATGCCATGGTTAAGTGACTGACCGTTAGTGCCAGTACCGCCGCCACGCGCACTAAAGGTGATGGTTTTAAATTGCGCTTGGTTAGCCAGTTTAGTCATCACCAGCAAGTCGTCATTACCACGTGGAAAAATCACCCCCTGGGGTAAGTTTTGATAGACGCTGTTGTCAGTCGACACGGCTAATCTCGCCCCATATTCTTGTTCAATATCACCGCTAAAGCTAGAGGCAGCTAGTGAATTTAAGAACTGGTGGTAGTCTGACTTTATCGTGTGCTCAAAACTTAATTTAGGTAACATCGGTTTAACTTATCTTAATATTGCGGCAACAAAGGATGTCAAATATAGCATGTTGCCACTGCCCTTGCAGCTTGAGCGACGCCGTTAACCGATAAATTTTTGATATATCGGCAGTCTTGACCTTATATCGCCGCTTAAATTTTAAACATTCGTTCGGTTTTGTTTTTACAATCTAGTAAAAATTGGGTATATTGTGCCAAATTTGAGCTTTTACTCTAAAAATAAAACAGGTTCTTGTATGAAAAATAATAATTTTAAATATTCATTAGTGGCTCTCGCTATTGTCACTAGCATTCCAGCACAAGCTGCTGGCTTTAAACTGTATGAACAATCTACCAGCGCAATGGGCAATGCCTATGCGGGTCGTGGTGCTCAAATTACCGATGCCAGCGTTGGTTACACCAATCCAGCGGCATTCATTCATTTGGGCAAGGCTCAATATTCGGTCGGTCTTAACTTAGTATCGGTGGAAGGTAACTTTAAAAATGCCAGTGCTACCAGTGCTAATGGTCAAGCAGTTTCAGGCGCCAGTACTGGCAATATCGATGGCATCAGTGCTATTCCTCATTTTCATTATTACCAACCATTAAACGATCGTTTGGGCTTTGGATTTTCTATCGCAGTGCCTTTCGGTACCAGTAGTGAATATGAAAGTGATTTTGTCGGCCGTTATTTTGCACAAACAACCGAACTTCAGGTTATTGCTTTTCAACCAGCACTTAGCTACCAGGTTAACGACACATTATCAATCGGCGGCGCAATCGCGTTAAACTATGCCCAAGGCACTTTAAGTAAATATAAAGATCACGGCGGGTTATGTGAACTTGGCACAGGGATTAATGGTCTTTATGCCCAAGCAACTGGCGGCATTTTTAGCGACGTGGCGCAAGAGGCATATTGTCAAAGTGTTTACCAGGTTAAGGGCGACGACATTCAGCCAAGTTATACCCTGGGTCTCCATTACCAGCTAAACGATAAAATCAATCTAGCCGTGAGCTATCATTCAGCGGTTAAATACACCCTCGAAGGTGATTCAACCATTAATAACACCCCAATCACTGGTGAATTTGTTCAATATACCGCAAACCCAGAACAGTATTTAACGCTGGCAGCAAATCGCCCAGTGATTGATTTGACCACGGGTAAACTTGGGGTTTCAGGACCAAAAACTGAAGCTTCTAGCTTAGTGTTAGACACACCGCAAAGTGCAATATTTAGTGTTGACGGTCAAGTTAGCTCTGCCCTTTCAGTGCAATTTAGCGCGACGTGGACTCAGTGGAGTCAGTTTACCGATATTACAGTGAAATCAGCATCAGATGTCCACAGTATCAGTGGCAGCACCGAGCAGCCGCAAAACCTTAATAGTGATGGTTATATTGGTTATATTCCTGAACTTTGGCAAGACGCTTGGGCCTATGCGCTTGGGGCAAATTATGTCTATTCTGACACCCTGACTCTAAAAGCAGGGATTGCCCGTGATAATAGCCCAGTAAACGACAAGTATCGTAGTGCCCGTATTCCAGCAGACAGCCGTAGTTGGTTAACGGTTGGGGCTCACTATCAACCACAGCAAACTTGGAGTATCGATTTTGCTGCAGGATACATGCTAATGGATGACAGCTCAGTGACTGACCACGAGTACAATGCTCAATCGGTTCGAATTGAGCCAGCAAAATCTGGCTACCAAGCAGATTACGACATTAATGCTTATGTGGTGTCACTACAGTTTAACTATTTCCTGTAATTACAGCCTAGTTTAACCAAAAAAGTTCAAGCAATTGCTTGAACTTTTTTTTGTGAAATTACTTTGTTTTAAATCAAAAATCGTCGATAATTGATTTAATTCATCAATATTATGATAGGAAACAACAATGCGTTTACTACTAGCTTTAATCTTCCCTTGGCTGCAATTTTTCACCATTGGTCGCCCGATTGCAGGAATTATTTGTTTAATTTTGCAAATTACTGTTATTGGTTGGATCCCAGCAGCAATTTGGTCAGTTTATGCCTTAAGCCAATACAAAACAGATCAAAAAATATCTGACGCAATGAGCAGACGCTAAGATTAACGATAAAAATAGCTAGCCCTAAACCTAGTTTAGGGATATCGACCTATTCACCCACATAGCGGTAGTGAAAAACTTTTAATCCCTTATCAGAATCTATTTCCTTAAACACTTCAGGATTGGCTACTTGCTCAATAAATTGACATTGCGGCGCATGTTCAGCCATTAAATCAGCAATAAAGTCTTTACCCAAATCGGGTGAATTTAAACATAACAGTAAATCAGCATTTGGCTGGGCCAAGTCAGGGATTTTCTTAATTAATTTACCATAGTCTTTAGTGGCGGTAAAACTGCCCCATTGATTAGTCGGTGGATCAAATACGATGGTGTCGTAACGGCCGTAACGTTTGAGTTTGCCCCAAGACTTGAAGATATCATGGCGGAAAAATTTCGCCTTGGCTAATTCCAACTTATTGAGCTGATGATTAATTTTTCCAAGCTTGAGCGCGCCATGACTCATGTCTATATTAATCACTTGCTTGGCACCCGCCGCTAATGCTACGACCGAAAATGAGCAACTGTAGGAGAATAAATTGAGCACGTTGCAGTCTTTAGCATGGGCTTGGATCCAACGTCTGCCATTGGCCATATCTAAGAACAGCCCATTGTTCTGGCCATCAAGTAATTTAACTTGATAGCTCAATCCATTCTCAGTGACTGACATTGCACTAGGTTGTTCGCCGCGAACCACCTCGACAGGTGCGCGCTCAAGATGGCGACGCTGGATTAATAACGGCCCTTGATGCTCGGGATAAGCTTGCTCAATAGCCGCAATCAGCCGTTGTTCAAACTCAGCACTGTGCTCACTAAATAAGGTAACAAAAATGCTTGGCGCGAAATAGTCAATGGTAACTTGCTCAAAGCCTTCAAAGCATTTACCACGACCATGAAATAAACGCTTTGTTTCGCCATCAAGAGAAACTAGCTGTAGTTGGGATAATAACAATTGCATAAAAATTTATTTTAATTTTAAAACCGCAATTATAGGCACTTTATAGTGAATTATCACTAACAATTATTGGCTCTGCGCTTTCAACCTCTGGCGGTTCCCCCCCGAGTAGTAATGCCAACCAGCGACTGGAGTTATTGGACTCGAGTCCGATCTTAACAATCATGGTTAGCGGTACCGATAACAACATTCCGACCGTGCCCAGTAACCAACCCCAGAATATTAACGACAAGAAAATAACCAAGGTCGACAAGCCAAGTCCCTTGCCTAAGAATCTTGGCTCAACTAAATTACCCATCACTAGGTTTACCACGACATAAAGTCCAACAACGCCGCCAGCCCATGGCACGCCTAATTGAATTAACGCCAATAAAACCGCGGGCACTGCAGCAATAATTGACCCGATGTTCGGCACATAGTTAAGTAAGAAAGCAAGTACCCCCCACAACACCCAATAATCGAGACCAATCGCCCATAAGGTTAGGCTTATAATCAAGCCAGTCGCAATACTGACCATGGTTTTAATCGCGATGTATTGATTAACCGAGCCTAAAAATTTATCGATTTGGGCGATGCGCATTTGCGGATCATCAAGCGCGTAATGGAGTTTTTTCGGCATTGAGTCTGACTCGGCCAGCATAAAAACCACGGTCAATAAAATCAGAAAGAAGTTAGCCATCACGCCACTTAGGCTATTGAGTAGCGATGTTGCCATGGTCATCGCTACGCTCGGATCAAAATATTCCATCATGGTGGTGGTATTGATTGGCACATCATAGCTCGCTAGCAACTGGATAAAACCAGCGAAACGCTCAGTTAATTGCGCTTGGTAAAATGGCAGTTGAGCACTAAAACCATTAATTGCTTTGCCAACAAGACCCGCTAAGGACATCCCAGCCAGCACCACAAACACGATGATCATGGTAATCGCCAATGCTTTTGGAATGCGATATTTGATCAGTGATTTTAAAATTGGATTACAAATAATCGCGATAAAAATCGAGAGTAAAAATGGCACTAACACCAAACTCGCAGACTTTATCCCAGCCAAAATAATAACAATAGCAGCCAATAGCACGGCGGTTTTTAGCGATGGCGACAACTCAAACTGTTTCACAGACAATCCTAATTAGGTATTTTAAATTAATTTACCCAGTTATAGTTGCAAAAACAATAACAAACAGCGTTTAATAGAGATAAATTTATTAAGGGATGATAATAATGAACAGTGAGCTGGCAATAATAAGAATTAAAAACTTAAGGTTACGTACTTACATTGGGATTAATGATGATGAAATTGCCAATCGGCAGGATGTCATTATCAACGTGGTAATTCACTACCCTGCTGAAAAAGCGACGCTGAGTGATAACATGGGGGATGCGTTAAATTACCGCACTATTACCAAAGAAATTATTGCCCTGGTTGAGAACAACAGATTTGGCTTACTCGAAAAACTAACCAATGATGTGCTGAGTATTGCCAGCAAGCACCATTGGGTTAGTCATTGCATGGTGGAGGTCGATAAACCCCACGCCCTGCGTTTTGCAGATTCTGTCTCACTGCAACTTAGCTACTCTAAAAACTAAGTTACAGCTAAAGCTAATTTACAGTTAAGCAGATTAACTAAAGATTTTGCGTAGTAGTGCAATAACATCATCAATCTTTTTGCCCGCTTCAACCTGGGAAATAATTGATTCACGCTGCGCCATAATAAAATCAGGCATATCATCAGTGGCCAATACTCGTTCAACTAACGCTCTAGCAGATTCTTTTGAACGTCGTCCACCAGTGGCAGCTGTTTTAGCGCGAGCAGGTTTCTTAAGCGCTTTAAGATAGTTTGATTTCGCAGTTGTATCAGAGTCAGCAAAAAACATCATATCAAGTAAAATAGCACGATGTTGCCAATAAAACAGTTCAGCTGAGAACTGCTCATCTGTTACTTCTGACTCCATGACTGGCGCAGGCTCACTCCACCAACTCATGCTACGTACCGCACCAATTAATTCAACCCAATAACTGTTAAAGTCATTGGTTGTTAAACGCTTAATACCTAAGCCTAGCGCGAACGCTTCGGTCTTGGCATTCGTCAACACGACAAACTGGTCAGGACGGCGCATCGCTAGCAGGCGTGTTGCAGGGGCCAATGCTGGCTTTTTCTCAATTTGCTCGTGCGCACTAACATAATCAGCAACAAATGCTTGATAATGCTCGTCAGTCACCTCCCCCTCTAGAGGAATGTGACTAAGGGCTTGCTCCATCGCCTGAGAATTATCATCAAGCACTTGATGAAATGCCTTTGCACCTTTGGTTGAACCAAACCATTCACAATCAAAATCATAAACTTTAGGATCATGTTGTACAGTGTGCTTACCCGCTATCGCTAACTTATCTTCGCTAAACATCCCAACTAATGAAGTAGTTTTGATTTTATTGACATAATTTAACAAGCGAGTGCGTTCTTCCAAGCCTTGGATCTGAGATTTTTGATTAATAAAATCAACAAATAATGGCCATGGTGAAATTTTAGCCAGCTGTAACTGACTGACACTCACTCCAAGGGTTAACAAATCGACTAATTTTTTTAGCGGCTTTAATTGATCGGCATCGAGTAAATGATAATTTACACGATTAACACAGACATCAATCATTTCAAGGCACCAACCATTAAAGTCACTAGGACGGTTTGTTACCTTAACGGCTAATAAATTTAAACTAAGCTCTGACGCTTGTTTTAATCCATTTTGATAAATGACTGACTCGTTGTCAGACAATGACATTTTTGACGGGGAAGTTAATAAGGTTTTCACAAAAAGTAAGACTCCGAAACCACAGACTATTTAATGATGTATAAAACATCTAAATTTAAGAGGTAAATGATACCCCCTTTTGGCGAAGAGGCAATTATAAGATAAACAATCAGTGAACTTAATCCAATAAAACGTCAATTTTCGTAAAATAACCAGTGATTTTGGTCAGTCTATCGTTCACCTCTATCATGATAGGTTAAATTATAACCAATTGAATTCCTAATTCTTTATCCTTGATCGACTTCAATTTTTTTAAGAAATTTATTTGATAATATGCTCGGTTCTATATTTAAATAAAAATACGAGTCCAGATGTCAAATATCCCAGATTTTATGCTAATAGCTGTCGAAGGCAACATTGGCGTAGGTAAATCCACCCTACTGCCGAAATTAATTGACGATCTTAATCGCAAGTCATCGGTTCAATGGCAGCTCATTATCGAAGATGTCGACACTGATCTTGAATTTCAACGTTTATTAAAAGCATTTACTGTTGATCCAACGAAACGCATTGAGTTCCAGCGTTACATCACCAATAAACGTGCAACCATTTGTAAAGATTTAGATCCGAGCTTTAATTACGTGATTGAACGGTCATTATTTTCCGATTTGGTGTTTTGTCAGGCTAACTTAGCTGAAGCCTGTCGCCCTGACGGCCAAGATTTGGATTATTATTATGACATTCAAGACAAACTTAAAGATTACCCGCAAGTATCGGCTGTGGTCTATTTAAAGTCTAACCCCGTTATTTCTTACCAGAGAATGGTGGCCCGAGCACGTGATGCCGAGGCTGGCACGACGCAAGAGTATTTACAGCTAATATCTGATTGCCACGACACGTTCTTACCCCATATCTGTCGTCGCTATAACACTCAGCTTATCACCCAAGACTGGACCGACTTTGGCTGTCATCAAGAGATTGCCAATCTGATTTTATCGGATGTTTGCCCGCACCTTGCTAATAAAGCTGAAATAGCGAGTTAATAGCTACTATAAATTAGCTTTAATAAAAATACAGTCTCAATTGAGGCTGTATTTTTTTGTCTGCGCTAATTTCAATTCCATTAAAACTAGGGTAATAGATACAAAAAAACCAGTCCGAAGACTGGTTTTTTAACTGAACTTAGTGTTTAGAACTTATATTTAACACCAATCTTCGCGCTCCAAGTCGATGCTCGGTCTTCGAAACGAACCGGTGAGTCACCGGCTTGTACGCCAGTGCTTTCATAAACATATTGACCAGCATCGTTAATACTGTAATCAAATATCGCTTCTGAAGTAGTGCCGTATGGATTACGGTAAACCTGTGCGCCGCTCTTATCAAAGATAGCTAAGGCATTTCTAATATCAACATAGAAAATACCTTTGTGACCTTCTAGGAATCCAGGGATTTCTTGTTCAAAACGAATATCCATAGTCGTAGTCCAAGGACCACTGAATGAATTTTTATCAACATAACCGCCTTCAGTTGAAGCACCAATAGTGTTCAAGTCAGCAATAATCGCGTCGTAGCTCATGCCATTAACGAAATCAACCGCAGGATCATCAGCTCCCATAGGAACATATGCTAATGCAGTCATCGTTAAGTCTAAGCCACCAGATAAACCGTCTCTACCATTATAGCCAAGAACCCAGCTGTAAGGATTAGCTGATTTACGTTCCCAAAATAGTGAGAAGCCAGAATTATAACCTTCAATTAACTCAGTGTTGTATGACAGGCTAAAGGTTAAACGATGCTTTGTTTCAAACGATGATGTACCAACCGTTGGATGTTCAGGATCTAATACAGGGTTATATTCATAAGCCGTATTAGTTGAAGTACCAGTGGCTGAGATACGATCTCTAACATCAGAGTGAGTGTAAGAGAAGTTAGCGTTAAAACCACTATCCCAACGTTTAGCAATCGACAATGTTTCAATTAGTGTATGACCACCAGAGATATTACTTAACATTACATCACGTGCTTCACGAGAATCATCTGCGAAGGTATAGATAGGACGACCGTCAACTGTCAATCCGTTAATCCCTTTTGAAGTATCAAGTGTACGTGATAAATCAGACCAAATTAGGTCAGTCTCAATATCTTTATATAATACTTCAGTACTGAAATACCAATCTTGGCCAAGACCAATGTTACTTAAATCAGCGGTATAATCAGCAGCTAGGCTATATTGCCACGTAGTTGGTATTTTAAAGTTAGGATCAATCACATCAACATTAGAGTTTGGTCCACCCAACTCACTATTTTTAATCGCATCTATCGCTGTTTGTGGAATGCCACTTGGATCAGCATTATCTAATACTGCTGAGTCATTAGAGGTTTTATACAGAGCAATACGTGAACCGTCATTAGTAAATGCAGTTGAGATAAACACATTAGGGCGACCACCACTAAAGCGACCAGCACCACCGCGAACAGTTAAATCGTCAGACAATTCCCAAGTAAAACCAATACGAGGTAGAATTAAATCAATGCCATCAAGATTTTCAGTATTGTCAAAGCCATAACGCTCAACAAAACCTTCATTTAAATTTGGTGCATCGTTGTTAAATGTACGTTCATAACGCAAACCATAAGTTAGGTTAAACTCATCACTAACATCCCAGCTATCTTCAAGATACAGAGTATTGGTGCCAAGCGTGAATGAAGCAGCTGCATCGTCACGAACTAAACTTGGGTTATTTTGATATTCAAATTTGCTCGCTGTGCCAGCCTCAAATTCATCAATGCTGTCGAAATACCAAGATCCAAGGTAATGCTGCATAAAGATGTTGAACACTTCAACTTTCTCATATTCCCAACCAAATGAAATCGCATGCTCGCCTAGTAAGTATTCACCACTTAAACGCATTTGCAGTGTTTCATTAGTCAGTTGATTGGCATGACGACTATCATCAGCACCAAGCATTATTTTACCGCCATTTTCGGTCTTTATTTTAACTTCACCGAAATCATAGCCACCTAAAGATACTTGACTATTAACACTTTCTTTGTATGAAATTTTTGCTTCGGTAGAGAAATCATCAGACCATACAGAGAAAACTTGAGCGACATAAGTGTCATACTCGTTTGAACGGTTGAACCAATGAGACGAAAGGTACAATTCATTACTTCTACCACTGCCCATGTTACCAGCACTGTTACTAAAACCATGTGAATAGGCAAACGAAGCTCGATGATCGTCATTTATATTCCAATCAATCTTTAATGAATATTTTTCATCTTCTAGAGGAATTGAATTATTCCAATCACCAGCAGCATAATTGTAAGTGTCTTGAGCGATACTGATAACACGATCAACTTCTGCTTGATTTACATTATTAGTACCAACAGCAGCATTTGAATCGCTTGGACCTTTTGTTACAGCACTCGGTGCTTCAAATGTTTCGTATGAGGCGAAAAAGAAAAGCTTATCTTGAATAAGCGGTCCACCTAGGGTTGCGCCCCAAGTCTTTTCTTTGAAGCTAAGGTAAATTTTATCGCCTGTTGCAGGGTTTTCTGGTGTTCCAGCCCACGAATCTTTGGCTTGTTCAAAAAACATGCTGCCATGGAACTCGTTGGTACCAGATTTTGTAACGACACTAACTTTACCGCCAGAGAAACCACCCTCTTTAACAGTGAAAGGGGCAATTGCTACACTAATTTGATCGATTGAATCAAACGAAATTGGTGAGCGTTCAGTCGGGTAACCGTTGCCAGCCAAACCAAAATCATCATTTAAGTTAACACCATCTACCGACAAACTGTTATATCGAGGGTTACTACCCGCAAGCGATAACGAAGAACCATCATTGCCAACAACAGCCATTGGATTTAAACGAACAATGTCTTTTAAGTCACGGCTAAAAGAAGATGATTTAGTCAGAGTATCACCACTAAATACACTGCTTGAACCTTTTGATGGATCAAATAATACTGAGCCAGTCACCGAGATGCGTTCAACATCGTTAGCATCAAGCGTTTCATCTAATCGATATATATCACCTAGCGTGATATAAATGTCGTTAAGCTGTTTATTTGCATGAGTGGCCGAATTAATAATAATCGTATATGGACCACCAACACGTAGACCTCGTGCAAAAAAGGCACCAGCATCATTTGTAGTTAGAGTTTTACGAGTACCAGAAGGCTCGTGAACGATGGTAATTGAAGCGTTTGAGATATCATTACCACTAAGAGCAGAAATATGCCCTCGAATTGCTGAGGAGGTATCTGCAGCGATGGCTGATGTTGATAAACCAAGTGCTATAACAACCGCGCTGGCAATACGAGTAATACGATGATGATTCATCTATTTTTTCCTTGTTTGTACAAAGTGAGTTCGCAAATTTAGTAGCTAATGTGATCTAGCTTCTATAATTGTGGCAATTAGAGGTTAAATCCTGCTTAATGTAAAGCAACGGTTTTAGACCTAAGTCCTACTGGTTTGACCTTGCTTTAGTAACTTGAAAACCTTCGACTTACAGCTAAGCCACTCATGACGCATCTTTAACGATCGCACAAAAATCGAGCAGGCGAAATTACAATCAAATTAAAGTTCATTACCGATACGTAAAAACGTGACGGATATCACGCTATATTTGGCGCGACATCTCATAATAATTACAAAACGTGAGCTAGATACTATTATTATGTCCTAAATCATATTACTGTAATTAATATAACAAAAATTAATTACAGTAATATTTCGCTTATCATTAAGATGTTTAATTTCTATTACTATCGAGTATATTTTACCCACTAGCACATAATAATAGTAGAAAATCATAATTGTTTTCAAAAAGTAGCGTATGATCTAGTCGATTGAATCAAATTTCAGAGAAACCAATGGTTAAATTTCCCATTTTAATGCTTGCTCTACTTGCTGTTGCAGGTTGTGCCCAATCGACAAATCAGATGAATAATACCCTAAAAATAGCGACCTTTAATGTCAGCATGGATGCCACCAACTACGTTGGCCGCAATCCAAAATTAACCACCAATCAGGTGTTAATTACCGAGCTTAAAAATAATAATCAACAAATTAAAAATATCGCTCAAATTATTCAAACCACCCGACCTGATATTCTACTACTCAATGAATTTGACTATATAAGCGATCCTAGCCAAGGGATTGAGTATTTTATTAAGCACTTCTTAAATGTTGCTCAAGGCAGTGGCGAAGCGATTGACTACCCTTACTATTACTATGCTCCTGTTAACACAGGCAAGCCGAGTCCTTATGACTTAACCGGTGATGGCAAGGCAACAGGCAGCCAAGGCGATGCCTGGGGTTTTGGTTATTTTGAAGGCCAATATGGCAT
>JABSRS010000033.1:0-2229 GCA_013214885.1 Gammaproteobacteria bacterium | reverse complement strand
AATGTTCGAACTTTCCAACATTTTAAATGGCAAGACATGCCAAATGCCCTGCGCCCTATCGTGCCAAGCACTGGTGAATTTTTCTATCGTGATGAGATATGGCAGCAATATCCACTGTCGTCAAAATCACACTGGGATGTACCCGTTACGGTTAATGGTCAAACAGTCCATGTGCTAGCGTCGCACCCGACCCCACCAGTATTCGATGGCCCAGAAGATCGTAACGGCACTAAGAATCACGATGAAGTAAGATTTTGGGCTGATTACATTTCAGCTGATCGGTCACACTATATTTATGACGATAAAGGTGCAATGGGTGGCGTTTCGCCAAACAGCCGTTTTGTGATTTTAGGCGATCAAAACTCATCGGCGACCGAAGGCGGTTCACGCAAAGGCGCAATTTTGAGTTTACTAAGTCATGCCAATATTAACGATGATCGCATTCCACAAAGTGACGGTGGTTTAGCGCACAAGCCTAAAAACCCATTAGCAAAACACCACACAGCTCATTGGGGCATGCGCGCAGATTATGTGCTGCCATCAAGAAATGGCTTCAAGGTTATTGATAATGGGGTGTATTGGCCAATCAAATCAGCGACCGATTATCGCTTAATTAAAGATCGTTCGGCATCATCGGATCACCGAATGGTGTGGAGTGAGTTACAGATTGTAGAATAGAACAAAAACGGCCAATCGCATGCACATGCGATTGGCCGTTTTAAATTCAAGGACTCAAACATCGTGGCAGTAATCCGATGTAGAGCATTAAGAAGATCTCTATTACCTGCGGGATCATCCCTATCTTGGCACTAACGTGTTGCTCAATATTAACTTCACCTACCGTATTGGCGACCAATGCCGCGAGCTTTTACACATTCATTGATTTAAAACACTTGATTGATGTTTTATGTTTACATTATAATCAGCGGACTAATCTAATTTTTCAACACAGGGAATGATTTGAAATATATTAGTGCTTTCTTCTGCGCATTTCTCCTTATCGTATCGATTCCTGTTTCTAGTCTATTAGATCAATTCATTTCGCCTGAATGTTACCAAAGATCAATCGACACTATGGCAGTGTTGGCGAAAGGACTCGGCCGTAAGGTTAAAATAGCCACGGTGTTTCTGCTTGGACAAAATTGTTACAACGAATTGAGCATGGCGAGATGAAAGCATCGGTCGCTGGCTAATAACACATGATAGGATATCAAAATGACAAGTAGCAGTTCACCTTCGGGATTAAGTTTAAGAGCCCAGTTATACAGTTTGGTCATCGCAATAGTGCTTTTTTCTTTTGTGGGCTCATCTTGGGTTAGTGTCACAACGACCCAGGGTTACTTAAATGAGCAGATGGAAACTCACTCTCAAGATGCCGCAACACGTTTAGGCTTGTCGATTGCTCCTTTTATCGGTGGTGAAGACATGGTGATGGTTGAAACGATGATTGCCGCTATTTTCGATAGCGGATACTACGAAGCGTTAATGCTAACCGATAGACATGGCAAAGTACTGTTGAGCCGACACAACGAGGTGCTAGTTGATGGCGTACCTCAGTGGTTTATAGAAGCCTTCACTTTAACCCCGCCAACCATGAAAACCGAGATCAATGACGATTCGCGTATTGCTGGCGTGCTAAGTATTAAAAGCCATTCAGGCATTTCCTATCATAAGTTATGGCAACACGCGGTTAACAACCTCTATTTGTCGTTAGTTATTTGTATTATCGCATTGTTGCTGGCGTATTTAATTTTACGAGCTGTGCTTAACCCGCTGGCAAAAGTCGAAGAGCAAGCCCTTGCGGTAAGTCGTAAACAATTCCCATTGATTAACAACCTACCGATGACCCCCGAGTTAAAAACCGTTGTTAAAGCAATGAATTTGATGGTCACCAATATTCAAACGACTTTTGATCAAATGAGCAAACATGCCGAAAAATTGACCCGCGATGCTTTTGTTGACTCGTTAACTAACTTAGGTAACCGCCGGGCATTGGAAAGTCAGTTTAGGGCCGACAGTGCCGAAATGGACAGTAGTGACAGTGCGACATTTGGCATGATTCAACTGCCCTCTTTGCAAAGTATCAATACTGATTTAGGATTTAAGGTAGGTGATGACTATGTTTGCAGGGCTGCCTATATTATAAACGAGGAATTTAAAACTTTTGTTAGTATGAAGTTGTATCGAGTTGGTGGCGGCAGTTTCTTCTTTACGATAAAAGAAACTGGC
>JABSRS010000328.1 GCA_013214885.1 Gammaproteobacteria bacterium | reverse complement strand
GACTATTGCTTTAAACGACTAGCTGACCGCATCGCGGCGTCTAAGCGTTAAGATTCTATCTGAAATAAAAAACCAATGGTTGCTCCTACCATTGGTTTTTTATGTTTTATAGCGAGGCGGTTAATTTAAACAGTGGCTGGGCACTCGCCTGATACTTGCGCTCAAACGGGGTAATACAGTTTTCTGGTTCAAACTCTATCACCTGCGCTGGTTTATCTGTTAATGCTAAAGCCGCGGCAAACTCTTCAAGATAAAGCCGCCAATTACTGCGCATTTCAAGTTCACCGCCTAATGCGACAATCGTTGGAAACACCGCAGAACCATGCCAGCGCCTTTTAACATGCTTTGATTTTGGCCACGGGTTAGGATACAAAATGAAATGTTTCTGTGGCAGCATTTTTGCCTCAAGAGCTAGGCGCCAAAAATCATTAAGATCGGTTCTCAGTAACATAAAGTTATCAATGCCGTGCTGTTCATAGGCTTCGTTTTTATTTAAACGATGTCCAGATTTGTCCAATCCAATCACAAAATGATCAGGATGGGCACGTGCAATATTAATGGTGCTATCACCAACGCCACAACATGAATCAAAGATGATCGGCTTGCCAGCGCGAGCTACTTCAGCTGCTACCAGCTTAAAGCCGTCGATCGAGTGTTGTTGATAAGGCTTTTGAAAAGCATGTTGCAGGTGTTTTTCAACAATCTGCTCAAGGTTGTCATGAACCCCAGTTTGGTTAGTCACAATTTGATGTGAGTTTGCAAAAGACATAAAAAATAATCCTACTTAGGTTCGTAAACCAATGCCGCGCGAAATCATCCAATGCGCTAGCGAATATAACAACACAACAAAACCAATTATCATGCTAAATGAATAGATTAATGGGATATCTGTTACCCCTAAAAAGCCATACCTGAAGGTGTTAATCATATACACAATCGGGTTAACCTTAGAAACGGTCTGCCAAAAATCAGGTAATAACGTTAACGAGTAAAACACCCCGCCGAGATAGGTTAACGGCGTTAAAACAAAATTGGGAATAATACTAATATCATCAAATGTTTTTGCCAACACCGCATTAATTAATCCGCCTAACGAAAACAGGATTGAGGTTAGTAACACGCTAACAATTAACACCGCCAAATTAAAAATCTGCAAATCGACAAAAAATAACGACAAACAAGTAACGATCGTGCCCACGATTAAGCCGCGTGCCACCCCGCCGCCAACATAACCCGCAATAATAATCCAAGTGGGGACAGGAGCGACTAGCAGCTCTTCAACATTGTGCTGAAACTTCGAGCTAAAAAATGATGAGGCAACATTAGAATATGAGTTAGTAATAACCGACATCATGATCAAGCCAGGAACTATAAATTCCATGTAGCTAAAACCTGACATTTGGCCGATGCGCGAACCAATTAGATTACCAAAAATAACAAAATACAGGCTCATGGTAATAGCTGGCGGCACTAAGGTTTGTAACCAAATACGGGTAAAACGGTTAATCTCTTTAGTAACCAGAGATTTTAATGCAATATAATACAAAGATGACACATCGACTCCTAACGGCTTTGTTCAACTAAGCCAATAAATAACTCTTCCAGGCGATTTGCCTTATTGCGCATACTCAACACTTCAATGCCTTGTTGCGTTAATTGCTCAAATAAACCATTAAGGACACAACCTCGCTGCACGTCTACTTCGAGCGTATGCTCGTCAATAATTCGAAACTCGAACCCTTGCAATTGATAATTTTGATCGTTAGCGACTAAATCCAAAATAAAGGTTTCAACATTAAGTTTGGACAACAAGTCTTTCATGCTGGTGTCTTGAATAATCACGCCGTGATTAATAATCCCGATATTGCGACATAGCATTTCGGCTTCTTCAAGGTAATGGGTGGTTAAAATAATCGTCACGCCATCTTGATTAAGTTGCTGCAAAAAGTCCCACATCGAACGTCTTAGCTCAATATCAACACCTGCGGTTGGCTCATCCAAAATTAATAACTTTGGTCGATGCATTAAGGCTCGGGCGATCATTAAACGGCGTTTCATCCCACCCGATAACTCGCGTGATTTTTCATTGCGTTTATGCCACAACTCAAGCTGAGTTAAATACTTCTCAGCACGCTTTAGTGCCTCTTGCCGTGGCACACCATAATAACCTGCCTGATTAACCACTACCTGTAATACGGTTTCGAACTGATTAAAGTTGAATTCTTGCGGCACTAGCCCTATTTGCTGTTTCGCCTGCATCAGCTGAGTGTCTAAATCAAAGCCAAACACTTCAACCTTGCCTTGGGTTTTATTGACCAAAGATGAAATAATACCGATAGTCGTGGATTTACCCGCACCATTGGGCCCGAGCAAGGCGTAGAAATCACCTTCTTCGACACATAAATCAATGCCTTTTAATGCTTCAACGCCGCCCTTATAGGTTTTGGTTAAGCCAGTTATTGCCAATGCTTTCATTACTAATCCACTTGCCGTCTATTAGGCACCATTATACGCACAATTTTGTGATATTAGACTATTGCCTGCTACTAATTTCCCTGACAATAATCTAGGATTTGCTAACGGCTTAGCAACAGATTATAACAATGCTGATTGAACGATTATTTATTACCATTTTCCCTATTGCATTTATTGTGCTGATTGGCTTTTTGTATACTCGACGCTATCAGCCAAACTTGAGTTTTTCAAATACCATTAACATGGATATATTTCTGCCAGCGTTAATATTTTCAGTGCTGTCAGCCAAATCATTTAACCTGCTCGATTATCAAGGGCTAGCCATTGGTACCTGTGTAGTGATTATCGGCAGTGGCATTATTTTACTGCCGCTGCATTTTGTCGGGGTAAATTTAAAAACATTTTTACCGCCGATGATGTTTAATAATTCAGGCAATATGGGGATCCCGCTGATCGTACTGGCTTTTGGTGAGCAGGCTTTACCAGCAGCAGTGGTAATCTTTATCGTCAGTATGACGTTGCACTTCACGATTGGCATTTACATTTTAGATCATAAAACCAAGCTCCATCAGTTACTGAGTATGCCAGTCATTATCGCGACCATTGCAGGGATGACGTTAAGCGTCAGTGGGCTATCGGTACCACAGGGCATGGCGATATCAATTGAAATGTTAGGTCAAATAGCGATCCCATTAATGTTATTTACCTTGGGAGCACGATTAACCGAAGTCGATTTTTCAGCATGGAAAATTGGCTTACTCGGCGCAATTCTTTGTCCTGTTTCAGGCATAGCTTTAGCGTTATTAGCCCAACAATTTCTAGCACTAGAGCCGCAGCAATTTGCGATATTGATTGTTTTTGGTGCGATGCCACCCGCAGTGCTTAATTATATTTTAGCCGATAAATATCAGCAACAACCTGCCGAGGTTGCGGCTATTGTACTGATTGGTAATATTTTTAGTTTACTGAGTCTGTCATTAACCCTAGCGTGGGTGTTGTAATGATAATAAATAGAGTTAAGCTAGTGCCAACTTTTTTCGAGCAACATTTTACTTTATGAACAACAGCGTATTAATCACTTTTGCAAAGTTATGCCGTAGTGCGGCAATTATTTTGGCGTTTCTATTGTTAGGTAAAGGGATTATTTACGTTAGTCACTTGCCAATTCCCGCCAGTATTATTGGTTTGTTGCTACTCTTTACTTGTTTAAGCCTGCGCCTGATCCCTCTGAGCTATTTATTGCCAAGTGGTAGTTTATTACTGACTTATATCACGCTGTTTTTTGTCCCGGTTGGAGTTGGTCTGTTGCAATACACCGATTTGTTATCTCAGCATTGGCTAGCGATTGTCCTAAGTAGCGTGGTTAGCACGGTGTTGGTGTTTTTAACGGTTGGTTGGCTTTTTCAGCGGTTAAGTAAATGATTTATTTATACCTGGTTGCGACCATTGTCGTATTTGTAACGGCAAAGAAATTATTGGCTCCCTTTAGCACTCCCCTCGCGAATCCATTGTTGGTGAGCATTACTTTCTTTATTATCCTATTTAGTGTTACCAATTTAAATTATCAAGATTACGCCTTGGCAAATAAGCCGTTTATTTGGTTATTAGAGCCAGCAGTGGTTGCGTTGGCGATCCCGTTATTTAGTCAGGTCGCTCAGATCCGCGCCCAATGGTTTGCCATCATGGTCAGTTGTAGTGTTGGGGTAATGGTTTCAATCACCAGCTGCCTCGGAATTGCGTT
>JABSRS010000327.1 GCA_013214885.1 Gammaproteobacteria bacterium | reverse complement strand
AGATTGATTCGGACGGAAACAGCAACATCCCATTGCTTTAATGGCTATGTTTATGGTATTAAATCCAATGTAGATATTATAATAATAAATTAGCAACGTGAGGTAAACAGTGAATCAATTGTCTATATCTCAAAATTATTTCGGCCTTTTTGCCGAATATTTAAACAAGGTAACAGCACTAAATAGTTGCTCTAACAAACCCTTGCTCTCTAAAGTCGCGGCTCCAATACAAAAATATGGTCTTGAAGTTCAGAGCTTGGCTAACATGGAATCGCTGGTCGAACGTATCATCTCCCACACTGGCGATAGCTCATTTGGCTTGGATATTGGGACAGATATCCACCCATCTGATTACGGAATTGTCGGTTACGCGTTAATGAATTGCCCAGATTTAGTACAAGCACTTGATTTAGCAGCTCACTATAAACAAATGATGAATCAAGCCTTTGATACCCATTTAGTCCGAGCCGAACACAGGAGTTACTATCGAGTTAAATTAGTTTCTGAGTGTAAATGTCTCGCGCCAATGATCGAGTTTGATTTTGCCTCTGCAATTCAATTAGCCCGATTTTTAGTCGGTCGCCAGCTGTACCATCAGGTTAAATTTTTACAAATAAATTTTCAACACGCCCCGCTAGCTAGCCTCGATAAATACCAACGGATCTTTAATTGCCCTGTACAATTTAACCAAGCCAATAATGAGATTGTTATTTCGAACAGTGTGTTGGAACTGCCGATCCGTTCTGCCAATCCTGCGATCTTAAAAATGTTCCTCAAAAAAGTAAAACGTTTAGAGCAATCTAGCCAATCATTTAGTCAGCGCGTGTTTAATTATGTCACAAAGCACAGCGCCGATATTCCTGGAGTTACTCAAGCAGCCAGTCATTTTAGTATGAGCTCTAGTACCTTGAAAAAACACTTGATGCAGGAGGGAGATAACTATTCTGCAATTTGTGATTCGGTCCGAAAAACCATTGCGATTAAGCTAACTTCAGATCCGACTATTCAGATTAAAGCAATCCATTGTAGTTTAAATTTCTCCAGTGCCAGCGCATTTAACCGCGCATTTAAACGCTGGACTACCATGACTCCTACTGCATATCGCCGCGAGGTCATTCACGATCGAGCGATGAATAATTAAACAGCAAGCCACGATAGATCTATCGACTAGTTTTTGTCATCAGCATCACAGCCCTAATAATCAAGTGTCATGACAGCTTCATTGTAATGTCACTGATTTGTCATGTTGACAGGCTATTTTGATCTCAACCCTTAATCGAGGAACTTATGATGAAACTTAATAACTGGTCGCAATTTGATGATTTGTCTGAGCTTGAAACAGAACAACCGCCGCAAGTGAAGCGTCAGCGCCAAAAACAACGAAAATGGCGTGAAATTGAAGATATTAAAGAGCGGCAGCGGATGCGCCGTGAACTCGTAGATTATAATGTCGTCGATATCGACAGTGAGCTAGCCGCAATATTTGCATAGCTAACTTGGTGTAGCAATACTTTGAAATGACGCCCCAAAGTATTGCTCATTACCATCGTTTACAATAGCTTTATGCTCTAGCCATGGCTCAGCGCGGTTTGATAAGCACTGCGGCTTTGCATTTTCTCAAGGTAACTGTTGATGTTTGTGCGTGCTTCCAGCATTCCTTGAGTGCCAGCGATTTCAAGCATCACGGTCATCATGATATCGGCAGCGCTGAAATCATCGCCCGCAAAGAATGGTTGGTTCGTTAACGTCGTTTCGATATAGGAAAAGTCTAACGCAATTTCCTTAGCGATATAGCCATCCATTGGTTGGGTACCAGATCGCTGTTCCATTTTCATGAACAACGTTGTGAGTACCGGCAAGCTTAGCGATCCCTCGGCAAAGTGCAACCACTCTAAATACTGATAATATTGCGCAGTATTAGCCACTGGTCGCAGTCTATTTTGCGGGTCATTATTTAAGATATACTCCATGACCGCGCCCGATTCACATAGCGTGATTGCCCCATCGACAATCACGGGCGCTTTAGCCAACGGATGGATCTTTTTAAGACTATCTGGCGCTAAATGAGTTGTCGCATCGCGTTGATGCTTGACCAGATCATATGGCATTTTTAATTCTTCAAGTAACCACAGTACTCGTCGTGAACGTGATTGATTTAAATGATGAACTGTTATCATGATTAATTCCCTATTTGCTTATTCACTTAAGCTATCTGGTCCAACACGCACCACCAACTTACCAAAATTCTTACCTTCGAGTAGCCCGATGAATGACGAGGCAGCATGTTCTAACCCTTCAATCATATGTTCTTTATATTGAATTTTCCCTTGAGCCAGCCATTGCAGCATCGCTTCACTAAATTCATTGTAACGATGACCATAATCATCAAACACAATAAAGCCCTGCATTTTTATCCGTTTAACCAATAGGGTGCCCATTAATAGCGACATCCGATCTGGACCACTTGGTAACTCAGTGGCGTTGTATTGTGAAATAAGTCCACATAACGGCACGCGTGCGCAAGAATTTAGCAAAGGTAGCACCGCGTCGAATACTTTTCCGCCAACGTTTTCATAATAAACATCAATGCCATCGCCACAGGCTAGTGCAAGCTGCTGGGCAAAATCATCGCTGTGGTGATCTAAACAAGCATCAAAACCAAGTGTTTCAACGCCATATTGACATTTTTCACTACCGCCAGCGATCCCGATGACTTTACAGCCTTTGATTTTAGCGATTTGACCAACCAAACTACCAACGGCGCCAGTTGCCGCTGCAACCACCACTGTTTCTCCAGCTTTGGGTTGGCCAATGTCCAACAGGCCCATATAAGCGGTTAGCCCTGGCATGCCTAACACTCCTAGCGCATAAGATGGCTGTGACGGGTTACTGCCTAATTTTAGTAAATCAACGCCATCAGAAATGCTGTAATCCTGCCAGCCACCAAAGGCGACGACCCAGTCACCGATTTCATAATCAGGATTATTTGATTGCTCGACCCGGCACACACTGCCGCCGACCATGACGTCATTTATCGCTACTGGTTCAGCGTATGATTTGGCATCACTCATCCGCCCTCTCATATATGGGTCAAGTGAAAGATAAACGGTACGTAACAAAACTTCACCTTGCTTAGGCTGTGGCTTGTCTAAGGTAACTAGGTTAAAGTTTTCATTGGTTGGTGCGCCAACAGGACGCGAGGCCAATTGGATTTGGCGATTTGTTTGTTGAGTTTGTTCCATCATAGATTCTCTTACTCGTTAAAGTGCCTGCGTTAGGATTTGTCGACTAACATCCAAGCTAATGTCTTTATTTTCGCCCAACGCGGTCATACCATGTTGTTCGAGTTTTAGCATAATATCGTTAATGTCAGATTCTGTGATATCGACTTCGGACAAGCGAGTAGGAACATTCATCAGCTTGAAGAAATTCTCGGTTAACTCAATCGCCTTACTAATTTTAACATCGTCGTCTTGCTCAGTAATTTGCCATACGCGCTCAGCATATTGCAATAATTTTTCACGCTTTTCGTTACGCTTAACCTTAAGTAACGCTGGTAATATAATCGACAAGGTCCGCGCATGATCAATGCCATAGCCACCCGTTAATTCATGACCAATCATATGGGTTGCCCAATCTTGTGGCACTCCAGCACCAATTAGACCATTTAACGCCATCGTGGCCGACCACATAATATTAGCGCGCACTTCTAAATCATCTTTAGTGCCTTGTTGTAATGCCTTTGGTCCTTCTTCAATCAAGGTTAGCAATAACCCTTCAGCAAAACGGTCTTGGACCTTGCCATTAACGCTATATGTCAGATATTGTTCAGTAATATGAATGAACGCGTCAACCACGCCATTACTGATTTGTCGATCTGACAATGACAAGGTAACTTTTGGATCAAGCACTGCAAATTGTGGACAAACCAACGGGCTAGCAAAAGGTAGTTTGTTTCCATCACGCGTAACCACTGAATTACCGTTACTTTCCGAGCCAGTCGCTGGTAGCGTTAACACCGCGCCAAGCGGTAGAGCTTTGGTAACTGGCACTTGTTTGGCCAAAATATCCCAAGGATCTTGACCTTGATAAAGTGCAGCGGCGGCAATAAATTTAGCGCCATCAACCACTGAGCCGCCACCAACTGCCAACAAATAATCGATATTATGTTGCTTAATCAGTGCTTGGGCTTGCATTAATGTATCGTAGCTTGGGTTAGGCTCA
>JABSRS010000326.1 GCA_013214885.1 Gammaproteobacteria bacterium | reverse complement strand
CTTCTATCTGGGGTGCTGACGCAATCGGTGGAGTGATCCAAATATTTACTCGTCAATTAACTGATGGTGAAATAGCACTTGATCTAGGCGCTGGTAACGGTGGACAACAACAAGCAAGTTTAAGTGGTGCGCTTGGTCATGGTGATGGTGTCACTACTATCACCATTGCCGCAAGCTCAGCCGATGGCCATGACGTTATTATCGACGTACCTAGTGATTATGAGCCTGATAAAGATGGTTACCGACGCGAGAATGTATCGATTATTGGCCACCAAAATCTCACCAATAACTGGCAGATCAATTGGTTGGCTAAATATGATCAAGGCAATAGCAAGTATGATAATGGCTGGAAAAGTAACCAAATCAATAATAAAGCAAGTCAATGGCAGCTTGGTGCCAGCCAAACCAATGACCAATGGCAACAACGGGTTAGCATCGGCCAACAAATTAATGAAGATATTTCTTTTGGTGATGGCACCAGCCTAGCTGACGCTAGCTTATTTAAAACCAAGCGCTTGCAACTTAACTGGTTAGGTAGCACAGAATTATCATCTGAATTATCAGCCAATTTAGGCGCTGATTGGTATCGTGAAAGTATTAAAACCAACAACACCTACGACCAAACAGAGCGTGATGTTAGCGCGGTATTTGGCCACATGATCTATAATAATTCTAATTTAATCCTCGAAGGTTCGCTCCGCTACGATGACATTGAAAGTGTCGGTAACGAGGTGACTTATAATGCCAGTGCAGGGATCCATCTTAATGATGGTTCATTACTTAGCTTTAACATTGGTCACGGCTTTAAGGCACCTAGCTTCAATCAGTTATATTACCCTAATTATGGCAATCCAGACCTGAAACCTGAAACATCAGATAGCGTTGAATGGTTACTCAGAACAAAACTTGGCTTGGTTAATACTGAACTCTCAATTTATAGAACCAATATTGAAAACTTAATTAGTCGATATAATGATTCACAGCCAGTAAAAATCAAGGGGGTTGAATTAGTGCTTGATGGTTCAGCCTTGGGTTTTGAGCATCAAGTTCAACTTGGTTATCTCAATGCCAAAGATACAGCAACCGATAAGCCATTAGCGCTACGCGCTAAACACACTGCCAGCTATCTAATCAGTTACGATTGGCAGCAGTTACAATTTAGCTCTAGCATAAACTATCAAGGAAAACGCATTGACGGTTCACAGAAACTTGCGAGCAACACCTTAGTTAACTTTAGCGCCAGCTACCAAATTGATAATTTCTGGAAAGTGGCTGTAAAAGCCAACAATGTATTTGATAAGCAATATATTAGTGCTTATTACTTCGGTAGCTCCTCGTATTATGCAGGCGAGCCAGCTCGTGTGTTATTAACACTAAGCTATCGTCAGTAAATAAAGAGTATAACGAGTAACCAATAATAAATTGGGTTATTAATCTCAAGGCACTCGCTAAATCGAGTGCCTTTTTATGGCTCTATACTGTATCACTTGATCTTTAAGTAACGGCATGTGATCTTATTGAGTTCAACTGTTAAAACAAGAGTTTATTGATGTTCCGAATCTTAATGTGGATAGCTATTATATTGACGGCTCAACTGGTCTCCATGACCAATGTTGCCGCGGATCCTGTCGATAACTATAAAGCTCACCAGCTCGAGCATTCGGATGTATTTACCACCACTAAAAATCAATTGCTACCATCACAAATTGTCCAATTGAACGATGATAATTGGCACCAACCAAGCCGTGATTTATTTCAGTTAAACTGGTCGACGTTAAAAAAACCGACTAATCAACAATGGCTTAAATTACCACTGCGAAATAGCACCAACGGTATTAGCTCTTTCAATTTAATTGATCAACAACCCATTTTAAAAGCGATTGAAGTCTATACCGCAGATCAATACAACTACCTCGCCATTACACCACAAAAAACTGCTAATCTGGCTGGTGAGACCATCTATACCATCGCTGTCAACGCCAATAGTACTCAAGACGTTTTTATTAAAATTCCCAGCGGCATTAACCTGCCACAACTGGCGATTATTAAACGCACTAATTTTACCAACTATAACCAGTACACCAGCAACAATCATTGGGCTTACCTTGGTACAGCAGGGATTTTACTGCTATTAATTCTATTAATGCTGCCCTTTAAATTAATCAACCCATTTAGCTTGGTATTTAGTCTGCTATTACTCGGTCTCTGGCAAAATAGCAGCCACCAATTGATCAGCCATGAATTTTGGTCGGTAACCCTTATTTTATCAGCTTTGCTTATTATCGCCCCTTTGAGTCGATTTAAACGCAGTGATCAGCACCAATGGCCATTAAAACGATTAATAGTCGCGATTATTGCCGCCTCGGCTTTATGGTTTATTCCAGACACCCACCATATTCTGACATTGTTAGCACTACCTTTAGCATTAATTATCATGCTGGTAGATTACGCCGTAACAACACCAGAGCAATTAGCTAGCAATAGAACATCTCGATTAGAAAAAGTTAGTTTCATCGTCATCACTCTTTTTGCACTGTTGGTGAGTTTGTCGGCGTTAGCTAATATTGCTGGATTTATCTCTCAGTGGCTAAGTTATAACCAAGCCATTGCTTTAGTCGCAACAAGTTGTTTATTGAGTGTGGTGATATCTAATATATTGCAACTTAAATACCAGGCACTATTAGCCAATACCGACCTGAAATTTAGCCATAAACTGGAACACCAAGTCACCACGCAACAAGCCACCATCAGCCAGCTAAAATCAACATTAAAAATGGCTGAAGATCATCTTAAAATTGATGAGTTAACGGGCTTAAGAAATAAAGAGTATTTTGAAACTAACCTGGCATTAGAAATTAACCGCACTAGACGTCATAACTTTCCAATCTCGGTATTAATGATAAAAATTGATGGCTTAGCTGAGGTAACCAAGCAATATGACTACGAGACAACCAATCAATGCCTCCAACAAATAGCGATACGCTGTCAGAAACAGCTCAAACGTTCAAGTGATAAAGTGTGCCGATATCACGACGAAACCTTTGCGGTAATTTTACCTGACACCCATGCTCAAGGTGCAATGCAATTGGCCAATCTATTAATAAATTGCATCGCCAAAGATCCAATCGCGACGGATGCAGCAAAAATAACGATCAACATTAATATCGGCCTAGTGACTGGCATTTCTGACACCTCGCTCAATAGCGATAAATTTACCGAGGCCGCAACGTCAGCTTTAACTGACGCGATGACGGCAGGTATAAGTCCGATATCACAAGTAGTTCTCGAGCCAAAGACTGCTAATAGTGAGTAGCTCGAATAACAATCACTCTTGAATTGCTTAAAAAGTTAGCGTAGAGTTCAAACTAGCGTTTGAATAGAGTAATAACTCTATAGCGATCCAAATAATAAAGCTAGTTAACTAGCACTAACAACTGGAGCAATTATGTCGAGTTCACCTTATAGCAATATGCTTAGCCCTTTAGATTTAGGTTTTACCACTCTTAAAAACAGAGTAATAATGGGCTCGATGCACACAGGTCTAGAAGAAGAAAAAGGGGGGTTTAAAAAACTTGCCGCTTTTTATGCCGAACGTGCTCTGGGTGGCGTTGGTTTAATTGTAACTGGTGGCATCGCACCAAATTTTCGCGGTCGCATTGCACCGCACGGCTCGCAACTAAGTTTTTCTTGGCAAACAGCTAAACACAAAATTGTTACCGACGCGGTCCATCAAGCGGACGGTAAAATATGTTTACAAATACTCCACACTGGCCGTTACGCCTATCACCCTTTTAGTGTCAGTGCCTCAAGTATCAAAGCTCCAATAAATCCCTTTAAACCTCGCCAAATGAGTGAGCGTCAAATAAAAAAGACCATCAAAGACTTTGCAACCACTTGTAAATTAGCCCAAAGTGCTGGTTATGATGGCGTTGAAATTATGGGTTCTGAAGGTTATTTAATTAACCAATTTTTATGCCAGCGCACCAACAAACGTAATGATCGCTGGGGCGGTAGTTACGAAAATCGCATGCGCTTAGCACTTGAAATTGTTAAAGAATCACGTAAAAAAGTTGGCACAGATTTTATTATTATTTTCCGTCTTTCGATGCTCGATTTGGTGGAAGGTGGCAGTACTTGGGATGAAGTGGTTATTCTTGCTAAAGAATTAGAATTAGCAGGTGTGACGATCATCAACACAGGAATTGGCTGGCACGAAGCAAGAGTCCC
>JABSRS010000325.1:1692-4250 GCA_013214885.1 Gammaproteobacteria bacterium | reverse complement strand
CGAAATTATTAAATATATTCCTCAGCATGTTAATGGTAACGCTCCCCCTTTAGGCTCGCGAATTCTAGCCGTGACCATTGCTTTTGATAATTTAATTATTGGCAGGAAGACTGAAAATCCTCAGAGCGTAGCTCAGGCCAGACAATTGATTGAGCAGCAAAGTGCCATTAGCTTCGATCCAGCTGTGATAGACAGTTTTTTTACCATGCTTAACTTGCTACCAAACTCGAGTGATCAACAACTAGAATTTGCCCTCGATGTCTCCGATATTGAAGCGGGTTTAGAGCTATCAAAAGATCTTAAAAATGAACAAGGTGGCGTGCTATTAACGCAAGGGACCATCGTTAATCAAAGTCACATTGAGTTATTAACTAAGTTAGCTAAAGAGCAGCAACGAGCACCGGTATTATTTGTTCGCCGATCGGTCGAAATTTTCGTCGCTGTTGATTAGAACGCGCGTGCTAAGAGCCCTGGCAGGGTGACGAGTCCGCGATCTTTACTCAATATTTTACCTTCGCTATCAATAAGGTAATAGTTCGGATAGGCATCAATCTGCCATTGCAATACGGTGGCAGTGAGGCTTCATTTGAAATCAGCCAAATGGCAATTGAGGAAATGGCGCGCCAGGATTTGGTGGTTTTGCCTCTGGTTATAATATCCATGCCAATATTGTGATGCCGTATATTTTGCATATTGGCAACGAAGTTCAGAAATCTCAGTGGCTTCCTAAAATGGCGACTGGACAGGCTGTTGGTGCGATCGCGATGACCGAACCTGGTGCTGGTAGTGATTTGGCGGCGTTGAGAACCACGGCTAAGAAAACCGCTGACGGTTGGTTACTTAATGGTTCTAAAATCTTCATTACCAATGGTCTCCAAAGTGACTTGGTAATTGTGTGTGCCAAAACTGATGTTAATGCGGGTGCCAAAGGCGTTTCACTATTTTTGGTCGACACCAGTGTTGCAGGTTTTGCTCGTGGCAAAGCGATTAATAATATCGGTCAACATGCTGGAGATACCTGTGAGTTGTTTTCTCTGATATGTTAATTCCTGAAGATGCCTTGCTCGGCGAAGAAAACCATGGCTTTAAATATTTAATGCAAGAATTGCCACGGGAGCGTTTAGGTTGCGCAGCCCAAACAATAGGGGCATTAGAAGGGGCATTAGCAATTACCATTGAGTATGTGCAACAGCGTAAAGCCTTTGGCCAAGCGATTAGTGATTTTCAAAATACTCGGTTTAAACTTACTGAGGCCAAAGCGTAAATTGCGATGGGACGCGCTTATTTGAATAGTTGTATTGATAAATATAACCGTGGTCAAATGGATGCCACCGACGCCGCGATCCTTAAACTTAATCTAACCGAAATGCAGGTTAAAATTACTGATGAGTGCCTTCAATTGTTTGGTGGCTATGGCTATACCACCGAATATTTAATTTCGCGGTTCTATGTTGATGCCCGAGTGCAGACTATCTATGCTGGTACTTCAGAAATTATGAAAGTCGTTATTGCTCGCTCAATGCTTGGTAAATAAACTCAGGTTAAATAAATTAAGGGAATGCAGATGAAAATTACCGATGTCGTTATTTTAGATGGCGCGAGAACGCCAATTGGATCTTTTGGTGGTGGCTTATCAAGCCTCAGTCCCGCTGAGCTTGGCACCATAGCCGCCAAGGCCGCAATTGAGCGCAGTGGTATTGATCCTAAAGATATTGATCATGCAGTGTTTGGCCATATTATTACCACCAGTCCTCAAGATGCTTATCTCGCGCGCCATATTGCGTTAAATGTCGGGATGCCAGCGAGTTCTGGTGCCTTTAATGTTAATCGGTTATGTGGTTCATCGGTGCAATCGGTTATTTCGGCCATACAATTGATTATGCTCGGTGATAGTGACATTGCCTTGGCTGGTGGTGCTGAAAGCATGAGTCAGGGAGCTTATATCCTGCCTCAAGCACGCAGTGGTTTGAGAATGGGTGATGGCTCAGTTATTGATATGACGATTGGGATCTTAAGTGATCCTTTTGGCAGTGGACACATGGGAATAACCGCTGAAAATATAGCTGATCAATATCAGTTAACCCGCGAACAGCTCGATCAATTTTCAGTCGAGAGTCATCAAAAAGCCTGTACGGCAATTGCCAGGGGCCACTTTGACTCACAAATCACCCCTGTCACGGTTAAACGTGGACGCAAAGAATTTGTAATAACCCAAGACGAGCACCCAAGAGACGATGCCAGCCTTGAGGGAGTGGCAAAACTGAAAGCGGTATTTAAAAAGGGCGGGATGGTTACTGCGGGCAACGCATCGGGTCTTAATGATGGCGCGGCAGCGTTGGTATTAACGTCGCAACAGCAAGCCCGTCAACGTGGGTTAACCCCGCGCGCTCGATTTGTCGCTTATGCTTTTGCTGGGGTTAATCCTGATGTCATGGGGCTTGGGCCGATTGATGCGGTTAACAAGGCACTAGGTCAAGCTAATTTAACCATTGCCGATCTGGATGTGATTGAGTCAAACGAGGCGTTTGCCGCTCAGGCAATTGCCGTTGCCACCACAT
>JABSRS010000325.1:0-1682 GCA_013214885.1 Gammaproteobacteria bacterium | reverse complement strand
GGAGCGGTCGGGCTTGGTCATCCCGTAGGGGCAACAGGCGCCATTTTAATTATTAAAGCACTCGCTGAACTAGAACGAATCAATGGCCGCTACGGTTTAATTACGATGTGTATTGGTGGCGGCCAAGGTATTGCGTTAATTATTGAGTCAATAAACGCTGACCTTTAGCAATAAATTGTGACATTTGTTGCCACGGAACCATGTCGCCGCCAGTGGTCCAAGCGATATGGTTAATGTTATCAACCTTGTTTAATAACCCTTGCTGTTTTAGGTAATGCGGATCAGACATGATGGTGGCAGGTCCCGCAATAGAGGCGGCAGCAGAAGGCTCGATGGTTAAACCCATCGTTTGGTAAGTCAGTGCTAGCAGCTCGAACAATCGGTCGTCTTCGAGGGTGTAACAACCATTAATCAGGTGTTGTAGGGCTTTGCCGACAAAGCCAGACGGCCGACCAACTGCCAGGCCATCAGCTTGAGTTTTATTATCAATGGCCAAGTCATTAACGCTAATATCTTGGTGCAACTCAGTATATAACCCTAATAACATCGCTGGTGAGTGAGTCGGCTCGGCAAAAAAACAATGGACATTGTTGTTAAAAATAGTTTTTAAGCCCCAAGTGATGCCGCCAGGTGCACCGCCGACGCCACAAGGTAAATAAACAAACAGCGGATGGTCTTGGTCGACAACAATCCCTTGGTCTTTTAGTTGTTGCTCAAGGCGCAGTGCTGCCACGGCATAGCCCATAAACAAATCAACCGAGTTTTCATCATCGACAAAATGACTGTTGGGATCATTTTCTGATATTGCACGACCTGCCTCGACGGCAACCCCGTAATCACCTTGATGTTCAATCACGGTGACGCCATGCTGGCGCAGCTTGTCTTTTTTCCATTGCTTGGCATCGTCAGACATATGAACTGTGACGTTAAATCCTAACTTGGCGCTAATAATCCCAATCGCCAATCCGAGATTACCAGTAGAACCAACGACAATAGAATGTTGGGCAAAAAGGTCTAAGCATGGCTTGGTGGTCAGTTGGCGATAATCATCAGTTACACTGATTAAATTGTGGGCTATTGCAAGTTGTTCGGCATGTTTTAATATTTCGTGAAAACCGCCTCTAGCTTTAATCGAGCCAGATATTGGCAATTGATGATCACATTTCAACCACAGGTTTTTTATCGCTACCTGATTAGGATCTTTATTAAGTTGCTGCAACAGCGGTGCGCCACAAACCAGCGGCGACTCAATCAAGCCATTACTTGGCAATTGTGGAAACTGCTGGGCCAAATAGCCACCAAAACGCTCAAGTCTTGCTGCTGCATCACTCAGTTGGCTCGGCGTGATGGTTAACGCGTTTAAAGCAAACTTCGCATCTTGCAGTTTGGTGTTGGTCCAACAAACGGGTGCTGTTGCTGCGATTGGGACGAACAATGGGTGAGACTGACACCATTGATTAAATGTTTTTCCTGCGATGATTGTCGAGTTGATTGTCGAGTTGATTGTCATGGTGATGCTCTCAGGGCTAGAACTTATCCCGAGTTTGGCTTGGTTTTTGAGTTGGTGCAAACAGTATCTATTGATAGAAGAGTTTAGTAAAACTTATACCAATTCCGTTAATTATGTGGCCTTGCCGTGCGTAGATAAAATCAATGAGTACAAGGCGCTCGATTGAGTAATA
>JABSRS010000324.1 GCA_013214885.1 Gammaproteobacteria bacterium | reverse complement strand
AACATTACCTGTTTTAGTATTTCCCCCCCCCCCAAAAAAAGACTGGTAAAAAGGATTTTGCCGATGAAAAAATCACGTTGTAACGCCAACGATCGCCCACTACTCAACACACTAAGTGCAATCAATATACGTTGTCGATCTGACGTTTAAATAATCATACTGATATAAGGAAATGTAGTATGAAGCGAATTCAAGATAAGTTATTAATTGTTCTGATTGCTGTGTCTTTCTTACCATTGATAGTCATAGAATACCTTACGTTACAGTCTGCGGAGGAGTCACAAGCTAGTTATAAAATGGATTCGCTTGACTCAATTTTAACCCAAAAAATAAAACTGGTTGATAAACATTTCATCATTGAGCAAGACCGGGCCCAATTACTTGCCAACACCCCCAAAGTAACTCAGAATTTTTTGTCGATTGTTAATGGGTTTCGCCCACAACAGGTTAGCGATGAACAGCTTCAACATATTAATGAAGTAGCCCCCTTTCTTAAATACTTTCAAGAAAAAGGCAAGTTACATAACCTTTATTTAATTGCAAAAAATGGTGACATTGTTTATTCCGTGCGACAAGCCAAGGACCATGGCACCAATTTAATTAATGGCCTTTATAATAGAACTCAACTCGCTAACGTCATTCAACAGGTTATGAAAACCAAAGAAGCTGACCATTCTAAATTCACTCATTATATTGGTGACAATAACATCTTTTCTGCTTTTGTTGCTGCCCCTATAATCATCAATGGCACTATTGAAGGCGTCGTTGCATTGCAGTTAACAACCGAAGCTCTCTATGAGATCACGCAAGATTATACCGCCCTGCAAAATACTGGCGAAACTGTCTTGGCCAAATTGGATGGTGATCACGCGGTCTTTATTTCGCCTTTACGTTTTAACCAAAGAGCAACCAATGAAGTAAAGGTCTTAATAAACTCAGATAATGGCATGCCGATCCAAGAGGCAGTACAAGGAATAAGCGGCAAAGGGTTTTCAGTGGATTATCGAAATATTGATATTATTGCGGCATGGCGTTATTTATCCAAATACAATCTTGGGATGGTGGTTAAAATTGACCAAACTGAAGCCTTTAGCGATATATCAAAGCGGCGAATGTTTGTGGCTGTTATGGCGCTGTCGATAATTTTGCCCTTTATTATTATTGCCTTTTTCATTTCGAGACGGGTGACCAAACCAATTATCGAAATGGTACTTACCACTAAATCAATCACCGATGGTAATTGGGATCAACACATTCCGATTCGTTCTAACGATGAAGTGGGTCAACTCGCCTCATCGATTAACGAGATGTCGAGTCATATCAAGCGCGCTTTTGATGAACGAGAATCAAAGCGTTGGCTTCAAGATGGCATCGAAAGTTTGTCTCAAACCATGCGAGGCAATCAAATTAGCACCGACTTAGCCGATAATATCGTGGCCTTTGTTTCTCATTATCTTGATGCCAAAGTGGGTTCGCTGTATATTTTAAAATCACAAGAACTTGAGTTAATCGGTGGTTACGCCTTTGTGCCACATTTTGGTAACCAAGTTATCGAATTAGGGGATGGTATTGTTGGCCAAGCAGCAAAATCTAAGAAACCATGCTTGTTAACTGATGTTCCCGAAGATTATGTGTCTATTAGCTCTAGCATGGGCGAAATTCAACCTAGCACCTTATTAGTCTATCCAATCATCAAAGAAGACACGGTGATTGCCGTGATGGAGCTTGGCTGGCTAGCGAATGAACACCCACAAACATACGAATACCTTGAGGCCGTCTGTGAATCCGTTGCAACGGCACTGGGTATTGCTGAATCACATCATAAGTTGCAAACCTTACTCGACCAGTCACAACAGCAAATGGAAGAGCTTCAAGTTCGAGAAGAAGAGTTAAGAGCGATTAACGATGAAGTTGAGCAACGATCAACTCAACTAGCTCAATCGCAAAAAGAACTCGAAATACAATCAGAAGAGCTCCATTGCATTAATGAAGCACTTGAGCACAAAACCGAGTCGCTCGAGAAACAAAATAGTGCAGTCGAAGCTAAAAACAAAGTCATTGAAACAGCGCGCCAAGAATTACAAAACAAAGCAGAGCAATTAGAGGCATCGAGTCGTTATAAATCTGAGTTCCTCGCAAATATGTCTCATGAACTAAGAACGCCACTCAATTCTATGCTGATTTTGTCGCGAATTTTATATGACAATGACGAGAAGAATCTGGATGAGGACCAAGTTGAGTCGGCAAAAGTTATTCACAACAGTGGCCAAGAGTTACTATCTTTAATCAATGACATTCTCGATTTATCTAAGATTGAAGCGGGTAAAATGGAAACCTATTATGAAGCGGTTAGCCTGCACGAAATTACCAGTGAATTAAATGGTCAATTTAAGGCAATAGCTCAAGAAAAAGGACTTGAGCTTAAAATTAACATTGATAACAATGTTCCTGACTCTATCGTTATTGATATTCAGAAAACTCAACAAATCCTTAAAAATTTACTGTCAAACTCATTAAAGTTTACTGAGGTTGGACAGGTAATGCTCAATGCTAAAGTTGTTTCATACAAAGAAGGCATGTGGACCCAAAACGACAATATGCTGGCGATTTCAATTATTGATACGGGGATCGGTATAAGTAAGGAAAAACAGGCTTCTATTTTTGAGTCATTTCAACAAGCCGATGGTTCAACCAGTCGAAAATACGGCGGTACAGGGTTAGGATTAACCATATCACGACAATTAATCGATCTGTTACAGGGCGAACTGGGATTAAGTAGTGAAGAAGATAAAGGCAGTACCTTTACGCTCTATTTACCATTAAATATAGCACAAGACGCTAGCTCTATTTACGGCACAGATTTTAAAACGCAATATCAATCTGAGATAGAGATAGAAATTGAAGCAGAAACCGACACCGCTTCATTTATTCAATCAATCAATCAATCAATTGCCAGTACCGCGATAGATGACATAGATAACATTACCTCAAATGATAACAATATTATTGTTATCATTGAGGACGACCCTACATTTTCAAAAGTATTGGCACAATTGGCCAAAAAATCAGGTTATAAATGTGCCATCGCCGACAATGGATTGCAAGGCATAGAGTATGTTTCACAGTACAGTCCATGTGGCGTTATCTTAGATTTAGGCTTGCCTGATATGTCTGGGGTCAATATCCTTGATGTCTTAAAGAAAAATCCTAAGACCAGCAACATTCCAATTCATGTTATTTCTGGACAAGCAAAATCACTAGAAATTAGGGGCAAAGGGGCGCAAGGTTATCACCAAAAGCCGGTGGCGCGAGAGCAAATAAACCTGATACTTTCACAATTAAAAGAAGTGTCTGTCAGAAAGAATGATGGTAAATCTGACTCGAAAATAAACATTTTGATGCACTCGACTCTAGATGGTGTTTCGGCTTTAGATCTATCATTTTTAGACCATGAGGCTACTAATATTATTAAAGTTGGCTCCCTGGACGAATTATCGCACCGCTTGGGCAATAGCCCAGAACCAATCAGTGGCATTATCATCAACCTTGAACAAGTCGACACTCAAACCAAAAGATGGTTTGATGATTTTTATCAGTTTAATGGTGAAATTGATGCTCCTATCATTCTGTGTTTACAACAAGAACCTGCCATGGAGTTACTGACTTGGCTTGAGAAATACGACTGCCACGTCATTATCAATGGCACGCAAGCAGCCCAACGATTACAAGATGAAGTCGAGTTGTTTCTCTCCAATGTCGACGGTAATTTCATTGTCGACACCACTGTTCATAAAGACACAGAAATACACCCAATTAGCTCAACCGTTGTGCCATCACAACTCCCTAAAGAACCAATGTTATCAGAGGCCTCTAAAGAGCAAGCGGCTTATGTGTCTGTTGAAGGATGTAACGTTTTACTCGTTGATGACGATTTAAGAAATACCTTCGCCTTGTCCAAAGTACTAAAGAAACAAGGCATGAAGGTCACCCTAGCTGATAATGGTAAAATGGCGCTGGAAAAACTAGAGGAACACGGAGGGATAGATGTCGTGTTGATGGATATTATGATGCCAGTAATGGATGGTCATGAAGCGATGCGTCAGATTAGACTCCAGCCAATACATAAAACATTACCGATTATTGCGTTAACCGCAAAAGCGATGCAAGAAGATCGCCGTAAGTGTGTTGAAGCAGGCGCTAGTGATTACCTGATAAAACCAGTTGATGTAGATAAACTGGTCGCAATGATGCGCGTGTGGCTCTAC
>JABSRS010000323.1 GCA_013214885.1 Gammaproteobacteria bacterium | reverse complement strand
CACGCCAATGAGACAACGTCAGACAGTTATAAAAACTCCCGTGCGGCTTCAATCATATTTGTGGTGGTGTGCTTCGTTTATTTTGTGTTGTTACCAGCACAATACGCTGCGAGTTATTACCAACAGCAAATACCGTCTTTGTTGTTTAATATCGCTATTTGCTTATTAATTTCGGTCCGATTACTGTTTTGCTGGTTCAGGGGCGCGCAACACTCTTGGTATTTGTTGTATGCGCCATTAGCCTTCGCTGCTATCGCTTTATTAACCAATTATATGTTGAGCCTAAGCGCGTTACTCGACAGGCCTATTAACGTCCCTATTTACCTCAACGGAGTACTTGCTTTAGCGCCATATTGTTTATTAACTATTGCTGCTTATGTCGCCTTAACTAAACACCAGATCTTGCGCTCAATAACGATGCCCAGTAAACCTGAGCTTTATATTCTTACGCTAATCATTGCAATTTCATTGGCTCACTTAGTGGGGAGCCAACAGCAGTTTAACTATGCTCTAGACTCGCCATTGCAAACACTTACGGTGGCCCTGTGGATTTTGATTGGCGCAGGATTGCTTTGGCGACTCAGCACCAAACATTACCAACAACAATTAATATTGGAACAGCAGTTAACACAATCCAAAGTTGAGCAATCAGACCTTAACGATCAGCAACAACATTTACGCCATTTGATTTTAAATAGTGAGGATAGCGCAATTGTTTATGCCTCAAATAACGCTATTTTAACCACCAATCTTGATGGCGAAATTTTATCAGCCAACCCAGCGGCAGTTCAATTATTTCAAATTTTAGAACAAGCGCTAAAAGGCAGCTGTGTTAGCTCGTTGTTTGATCAGCAAGATGAAATGCATTTCTTTTTCGATTACAAAAGCAATGTCTATTCTTTGCAACGCAAACAAACAGGCATCTCAAAAGAGTGTTTATCATTACGCTCTGACGGCCAAAGTTTTCCCGTTCAAGTCGAACTACAATGGGCCCAGCGCCAAGATCAGCCTCTTATTGTTATTACCTTCATTAACTTAACGGCACGCAAACGCGCAGAGCAGCAAACCCTCGAGTTAAAAGATAAGTTTATTGCCAATATATCTCACGAATTTAGAACCCCGTTAACCATTATTAATGGCATTATTGATCGCTATTTGGATCAAACCAAAGATCAACAAGAGCAACAAGATTTAATCACTGCCAAACGCAACGGTATTCGCTTAGTCACCATGGTTGAGCAATTATTAGAGCTGTCGCGACTCAGTGATAACCCCACGCTTAATTTAAGCCTTTATCGCCTTGATACCTTAATGGCGATGCCGATTGATTCGTTTTCGCGGTTAGCTAACCAAAATTCATTGCAGTTTAGCAGTGACATTCCCAGTGATCTCTGGCTCGAGTGCGACGCCCAGGGCTTTGAAAAAATCATCTTCAATTTATTAGCTAATGCGGTTAAATATACCCCAGCTAACGGTGAAATAAAGGTGATTGCTTTCGCCGATAATGATCAAATAATTATTGATGTTATCGATTCAGGCATTGGAATTAGCGAACAATCACAACACAGTATTTTTCAACGCTTTGTCCGTGATGAAAGCGCAACGCTATCAACATTTGGCGTTGGGATCGGGTTGTCTTTAGTCAGTGAATTGGTCAAGAGTCATGATTGGCGCATCAGTTTAAGCAGCAAATTAGGTCATGGTAGTAAATTTAGCCTGTCATTGCCTTTAGCCCCACCCGGTGAAATCGATTTGCCTGCACCTTCTAGTTTGTCAGCCAATGACGTCAGCGCTTTATTAACCATTCAACAAGCTAGCACCATAGATAACCAGCGGCATAACCACCAAGTAGTCCTCGTGATTGAAGATAACCTTGATATGCAAAGCCACATTAAACAGGTCGTTGAGCAGCAGCATCATTGCTTGTTAGCAGGCAGTGGTGAGCTAGGGCTTGAGCTGGCCCAAGAATATCTCCCAGACTTAATTGTTTGTGACCTAATGCTAACAGGGATCGACGGTTTTGAGGTCCTAAGCCAAATCAAACAACACGAACTAACCGCGCACATTCCAGTGATATTATTAACCGCGCGCTCTGACCTTGATTCACGGCTTAAAGGCTTAAACCTCAATGCTGACGAATATCTCAGTAAACCGTTTAATCAGCATGAGTTATTAAGTCGGATCCAAAACTTGATTGAGAATCGCAAGAATTTACAGCAAACTTATCTCAGTAAATTTAACCTTGAGTTGAAAAAACAGCGCTGTAGCACCAGTCAGAAAAATGCAGCCAATCTTAGTTCAAATGACGATGAGCCATCTTTGGATGAAAAGTTTTTAGCCAAACTTGAAGCTGTGGTAGCCAAGCTTTATAGCGAGCCGACGTTAGATGTTACCCAAATCGCCGCGCAATTGGCATTGAGTGAACGGCAACTGCAACGAAAAATAAAGGTACTATTAGCCACTACCCCCAATAATTTCATTAAAGAGTTTAGGCTAAATAAGGCGCAGGACTTACTTAAAAATGGCTACCAGATTGGCCGTATCGCATTAGATGTTGGCTTCTCGTCGCAAACGTACTTTGGCCGTTGCTTTAAAGAAACCTATCAATGCACGCCAAAACAATATCAGCAGCAATATCAAACAAAAACAGACTAGCGGCCTAACCTTGTTTTAATTTAACTAACTTAGCAAGCTCACGCGGTTGCTCCAGTTGTAATAGTTCAAGATAGTTAAACGGCTGAGCTTTAGGCTGATATAGACCGAGCCATTTGGTTGACTCGTTATTATTGACAATATTAAGCGCATGCTCAGTTAACACGCTAACCTGATCCCATGACAGCGCCATTGGCTGCTCGCGATTAAAGGGGTAAAAGGAATAAGCCATGCTAATCGTTGTTTCAAGTTCAAACACCGACCCAACACGAGCGGTGAGGCGCTTAACTAATTCCCGGGCGTTATCATCTTTCTCATAGCCAATCACCGCAAAGATATCCGATGACCAACGGATCACCAAATCATCACTATTACGGCTATATTGCAATAAGTCGGTTAAGTTAATTAATTGGCTATTGGTTAACTCGACCGATGTACTAATTCGGACCATTACCACATAGAGACGGGGCAATAAACTGCGTTGGGCTGGTAATATATTATGATGGATCTGCGCCATTAACGCACTCGCTTGCTCAATATAAATATCAAGGTAACGCCGACTTTTCACCCCCGTTAAGCGGTCAGTTATCGCCGCATTTTCAAGCTTTATATTAGCTTGTTCTAACTCGATATTTTTTAATTTAAACTCTTCGGTTTTATCCTTGACCTGCCGGGTTAATTCAACTTTTTGTTGCTGTTCAATCAATAGCTTACGATGTAATACCCGTGAGTATCCCAGCAATGCACTGGCAATGATTACCACATAAATTAGATAAGCCCACCAAGTATTCCACGGGGCAGGTTTAACGGTGATAACCAATGACAACGGCCGCTCACTCCAAACATTGTCATTATTACCAGCAATGACCTGCAGCTCAAAAGTGCCAGCAGGTAGATTAGTGTAGGTGGCACGACGTGATTTACCAGCATCAATCCATTGCTGATCAAAACCGAGTAAGCGATATTTATAGCGGGTCGACTCTGGCGCAGAATAATTTAAGCCAACATACTCAAATGAAATAAGTTGATCGTTATAATCTAATTCTATCACCGTAAGCTCACTCAAAGACTGCTCAAAAATCATTGGTTCATTTAGCTTTAAAATATTGGTAAAGCGCACTAGCGGTGACGGAGCGTCTGCGCTCTTATGGCTTGGATTGACACTAACAAACCCTTTACCAGTGCCAAAGAACAGGGTGTTATCCGATCCTTTTAGCATTGAGCCATGATTATATTCAAGGTCGACTAAACCATGGCTTAAATCGAAATGCTT
>JABSRS010000322.1 GCA_013214885.1 Gammaproteobacteria bacterium | reverse complement strand
GGTCATCTGGAGTGAACACGTCAACGTGCATGATAGGTTCGATTAGCTGTGGATTAGCTTTAGGAATCGACTGACGGAATGCGCCTTTTGCTGCGATTTCAAATGCTACAGCTGATGAATCTACTGCGTGAGAAGCACCATCAGTTAATGTAACTTCGATGTCTAATACTGGGAAGCCAGCTAGAACACCTTGGTCCATCATGCTCTTGAAGCCTTTCTCAACTGCTGGGAAGAATTCCTTAGGAACGTTACCACCAACAACTTTAGACGCGAAGATGAAGCCAGTGCCAGGCTCGCCAGGCTTGATTGTGTAATCAATCTTACCGAACTGACCAGAACCACCAGATTGTTTCTTGTGGGTGTAAGTATCTTCGATTTCTGAAGTGATAGTTTCGCGGTAAGCAACCTGAGGCTCACCAACTTGAAGATCAACACCGTAAGTACGCTTAAGGATATCAACTTTGATGTCTAAGTGAAGCTCGCCCATACCAGACAGGATTGTTTCACCTGAATCTTGGTCAGTTTCAACTTTAAACGTTGGATCTTCAGCAACCATCTTACCGATAGCAATACCCATTTTCTCAGTTGAACCTTTATCTTTAGGTGTTACAGAGATAGAGATTACTGGTTCAGGGAATACCATTGCTTCAAGGATGATTGGGTTCTTTGGATCACAAAGTGTGTGACCAGTTTGAACGTTAGATTTCATACCAACGATCGCGATGATATCACCAGCTTGAGCTGAAGATAATTCTTTACGCTCATCAGCTTGCATTTCACACATACGACCAACACGCTCAGATTTACCAGTAAACGAGTTTAGGATGGTGTCACCCTTCTTCAGTGTACCAGAGTAAATACGTACGAACGTAAGTGCACCGAAACGGTCATCAGAGATTTTAAATGCTAACGCTTTGAAAGTTTCTTCAGTAGAAACGATTGCGAAATCACCAGTAGGCTCGCCTTCTTCATCAGTAAGCGGTTGTGGCTTAACTTCATCTGGAGCTGGTAGGTAATCAACAACAGCGTCAAGAATGTTTTGAACACCCTTGTTCTTAAATGCTGAACCACAGTAAGTTGGGAAGAAAGCAAGATCACGAGTACCTTTACGGATACAACGCTTAATGTCTTCCATTGAAGGCTCTTCACCTTCCATGTAAGCTTCCATTACGTCATCGTCTTGCTCAACAGCAGTTTCGATTAGCATTTCACGGTATTCTTCAACTTGATCAACCATATCAGCAGGAACATCACCTACTACAAAGTTTTCAGGAAGACCAGAGTCATCCCAGATGAAAGATTTACGTGTCAGCAGGTCAACAACACCACTGAATTCGTCTTCGATACCGATAGGAAGAACCATTACTAATGGGTTAGCAGCTAGTACGTCTTCAGTTTGCTTAACTACGCGTAAGAAATCAGCACCGATACGGTCCAATTTGTTAACGAATATAATACGAGCAACACCTGATTCGTTAGCATAGCGCCAGTTAGTTTCTGACTGAGGTTCAACACCACCAGAACCACAGAAAACGCCGATGCCGCCATCTAATACTTTAAGTGAACGGTAAACTTCAACAGTGAAATCAACGTGCCCAGGAGTATCGATAACGTTTAGACGGTGATCTTTCCACGTACAAGTTACAGCAGCAGACTGGATAGTTATTCCGCGCTCAGCTTCCTGTTCCATGAAGTCAGTTGTTGACTCGCCATCGTGAACTTCACCAGTTTTGTGGATCTGACCAGTAAGTTTTAAAATTCGTTCAGTTGTAGTGGTTTTACCAGCATCAACGTGAGCGAAGATACCAATATTTCTGTATTTTGATAAATCTGCCATTGTTTTACTCTATTAAAGTTGCTTTCAAAAATGTATGAAGAACGGTCATCGAGCTAACTTAACGAGCCAACTGATACTAACCATTCCCATAGGGGTTCTTTCGTGACGCGATATTATAATGGAATGAGCAAGCTATGGGAATCATTTGTCGAAAATAATACCAAAAATGGTTAACTCTGGACCAATGAGGCATTGCTATCTCATTGGCTCAGGAGTAATAGTCGCTATTTTTGGACCCATTGCCCTCGGCTAGACTGAATGAAGTGGCCCATTAAGGTCCTTGAAATCGTTTTTTTTCCAGCCAGTTGACCAATACTGCTCACGCTGATGTTATTTTTAGCCGCCAGTTTTGTATAGACCGACAAACGCTTACGATTAACGGTGCTAATTAATTTAGGGGCGTCAACATGTGCTTTTACCTGCCCTAAATAGCCATCACGTTGCTCACCAACCACACCGAGTTGCTTGGCTTCTTTTAAGGTTAGTGCCGCGGCAGAAAAAGACATCATCAACGCCAGTAATAATATTGTTACAATTGTTTTCATTATAAATTCCTTAGTTAACATTGTCGCTCAAGCTAGAATAATTCAGCGTCATCAAAGACTTGATCTAACTCTTTATCTATTCTCACCCGAATTTCATGCTCAATCTTAACGTTTAAATTAATCACAATCAGGTGCTGCGAGTTTTACTGTTGGGGCACAACCCCCCACAAAAATCACTAGGGTTAATCCTATTAGGACGGCTTTCATTAATACTCCTTAATCTGCAATCTTTTCTAACTGCTTTGATATTTGATCACCAATTTGCAAACTTTTCATCAACTGCAACAAGTTTTCTTGGTGTGAGTAATTAAACTCAATGGGACGTTCTATATCAGGGTTGGAGCCGTGAATACTAACTTTAATATCGGCCCAACCATCTGATTGATAATTAATACTACTGCTTAACTTCGAATAAGTTAAGTCTTCTAGTGCATCTAACACAAAGATTAACTGAGGCTGGCTTAACCGCAGCTGATTAATGGTCGGGTTATTTTTAATTTCAATATGACCGCCAGCATTTTGGCTTTCAATAATGCCCTGATCAACCGTAAAGCCTTGAGCTGAATATTGAAGCGGTAAGATCCCCTTTAACAAGCCTGTGACTTTAATCCCTGGTTGGTTTTGGAGTTCGATAATTTCTCCTAGCTTAATATTTTTAAGCTTGACGATGAAATCAACCTTGTCAAAGTCCGTGACAAGTAACGGCGTCAATTCAAACAAACCAGAAAATATTTGACCGTTAAGTTTTTTAACTTCGAGTTTTGATTTACCGAGTTCGGTATAAAAGCGATAGTTGGCATTTACCTTTGATAGCACTATCCCTGCATCAATTTCATTGACTCTAGACTCAAGCTGACAGTCGGCTGAAAATTGACTGGTCAATTGCATTTCGCATTGCCAATCCCCCCTAATATCAGACATGATAACGTCGTTATACGTTGCGTTAAATTGAGCAACATTTCCTGTTGATGTCGCTTGGGCATTAGTTAGCCGATTCTGCTCGAAGTTTAATTGGTAAGTCATATCCCCCGATAGAGTTGGGTCAAGCACTAGCTCTGGCGTAATTAACTTCGCAACAGGACTGTTAATTTTCAATAGGCTGGCCAACGCTTGCGCTGGTAGTTGCCATTTTCCCGCTAGTTGCAAAATATTATTTTTCGTCATATCAGCAGTATCTTGACTTTGCAATCTAACCCCATCGACTATCCATGAGGAGTCGACCTGTAATTTTTTCTGCTGATAAGAGGCAATATGTTTACCAGTCACGGTCGTTAGCTTGAGACTTTTAAACTCACTATCAGCCATTGAAGAAGTTCCCTCAATAACTAAGGGTTTCAACTCACCACTATCAACAACAATATTGAATGGTTTAGCACTGGTAAACGCTAGCGTCTTAACCTTGTAATCGTCCCCAACAACATCAAGGGCTTTAAATCTTAACTCGGCGATATTGAGTATTATTTGTTGTTCAAGGTTAACCTGACCACGGGCGTTAACCGTCATTTGATTAGCCATCGGCCAGCGAGTTGATGTTGCACTAAGCAAGAAGTTAAGTTGGGTTTTTCGTGGTGTAATTTGGTTGCCTAGCAACCTAATGTCTACTCGTTCGGTGTCATTGCTGAGTTCTAACCCATTATTTTCAAATTTAGCCTGCCATTGTAGCGGCTGTTTCAGATCGAAATCGACTCGCCCTTTCAGCGGGAAAGACAGCTGGATAACACTTGGCAATTTAAGCAACTCGCTAGCACAAACAGCAGAATTAACGGCTATTAATGCTGTAAATTTTAAACAGCTACTGGTCGACACTTCGAGTGGCAGCTGCTGGGTTAACTTGAATGATATTGGCCCAAGATCGATTGGCGATAAAGTCAGCGTACTATTGGCTTGA
>JABSRS010000321.1:2079-4322 GCA_013214885.1 Gammaproteobacteria bacterium | reverse complement strand
AATGCAATACACCAATGACTGGCTCGAATCCTTAACTTGGACCTCGACCCTATCGCCTGCCGATCACCTCAACGACATCAGCTCAAAATGCCAAGTGGCTATTTCCGAGAATCAAGTTGAAGACTTTATTCGTCATCGTGCCATTCATATCGTCGATCATAAAGCTCAACAACAAGCGATACAACTGGCACAAGGCGTTGCGATGTCCGATGGCGAAATTGCCCCAATTGAGCAACAGGCGATTGACTTTTTAAAAAGCTGTTTTGGCTAAATTCATTGCTCGCTGAATAATTTTTTACGTACCATCACCCGATACTCACTTGGCGATGTCCCAAGCTGCCGCTTGAAGAGTCGAGTGATGTGTCCTTGATCTTGATAACCCACGGCCAACGCTATCTCTTGAATCGATAAATTACTCGAACCCAGTAACTCTTTGACGGTTTCAAGACGTAACCGCTGCCAATATTTGGTGGCACTGGTATTGGTTGCTACCTTGAACCTACGCGTTAGTGAGCGTTGACTAATCCCGAACTGCTGCGAAATTTCGACCAAGGTTAATGTTGAGGTTAGATTATGTTTCATCCAAAACTGAATTTGGGCTATTAACTCATCAGGATGGCGATCCGCGGCACCTTCTAAATAACGTTGTTCTTCATAGGGTTTTCTAATTTCATGAGAAAAATTACGCTCGACATGCTGCGCGGCAGCTACGCCATAAACCTGCTCAATTAAATGAACAATAATATCGGCTTGGGCATTTAAGCTGGCCGCGCAGTATATTCGTAGCGATTGCGTAATAAAGAAATCAGGTTTTAGCTCCACCAACGGGTAGTCGCGTTTAAATTGCTCAAAATAGTGCCAATGGGTAGTTGCAGGGTGATTATTAAGTAAACCTGATTGGGCTAGAAAGCACACGCCAGTACCAACGCCAACAATCGTTGCCCCTTGCTGCCATGACTGATTGAGCCAATTAATTTGTGATTCACTATTACGTAATACGGGACGTGGGTTACGCCATAGGCTTGGGGCAATAATAACATCAGGCAATTGCGCCTGTGTTACCGTTGAGTCGGGCACAATGTAGATCCCAGCGCGAGATTCGACTGCCGCCATATCTTTACCCACTAACTCAATGTTTAATTTACGATAACTGTTGCTTTGCTGTTTAGCAAAGGCCTCGCCTGCTTTTAGCATTTCAATCGGTAGGGTCAAACTAGTCGCTAGTACATGTTGGTATACCAAAAATGCGACATTAAAGTTGTCATCGGTTGTTTTGGTCATTTTAAATCTCAGTTTTTACCATTATGGCCAAAGTAACACAATAAGTGGCCTTTATAACCAATTAAATATTAAAAAACTGCTCTAAACTATTCACTACTTATTTTTTCAGTGAGATACATTCATGGTCACTTTACCGCTAATTGTTGGTATGGGCGGGGTTAACGCCTCGGGTCGTACTTCTTTTCATCAGGGCTTTCGTCGGATCATTATCGACAAACTAACTTCACAAGCTCGCCAAGACACTTTTATCGGTTTAGCCGCATTAATGAATCTCGTCAGTTTTCGCGATGGCCATTATGTTGATCACCAAGGAAACAGCATCGCTACGGACCAAATAGAAGAAGTCTACGGTCAACAAATCCTTGATGGCACGCTAATTAGAAAAATTGAAGATGTTCATTTTGATCCCGATGCCACCCATGCTCATAAAAAGCTGACCTTGGCACCAACGGATAATGGATTTAGTTTTACTACCCGTGCTCGTGACTTGCCACAACCGCTGCCAAGTGGTTGGTCGGTTACCCAATTAGGCGATGGTCAAGTTCAGGTTCAAGTCGATCATGATTTAGTGATCACGCATGACACCTACCGCGATAATCCAATTAAAGCGGCAGGTCAATTCCCGACAGGCTTTGAACCAAAAGATTTATACAACGCGCGTTATCAAGCGCGCGGCTTACAAGCGACTATCTTTGGCGCAACCGATGCGATTCGCTCGGTTGGGATCGAATGGGACACCATTTTAGATAAAATTAGCCCAGACATGGTCGGCACCTATTCAGGGTCAATGGTTGGTCAAATGCAATCTGAAGGCCTCGGTGGCTTAATGAAAAACCGCCTCAAAGGCGATCGCGTTAGTACTAAAAATTTAGCACTTGGTTTAAATAGCATGCCAACAGATTTTATTAATGCTTATGTCACGGGTAGCGTAGGTGTTACCCATACCGCAACGGGTGCCTGTG
>JABSRS010000321.1:0-2069 GCA_013214885.1 Gammaproteobacteria bacterium | reverse complement strand
ATTGTTGGTAATGCCGCCTCATTAATCACTCCAGAAATTATTGAAGGTTTTGGCAACATGAGTGCCCTGGCGAACGAAGAAGGACTTAAACGCCTTGATAATTCAGACGTGGCAGACCACCGCCGTACCAGTCGTCCATTTGGTGATAACTGTGGCTTTACTATTGGTGAATCGGCGCAGTTCTTTATTTTAATGGACGATGCCTTAGCCCTTGAAATGGGTGCCAATGTGTTAGGCGCAGTGGCGGATGTTTTTGTTAATGCCGACGGGATCAAAAAATCAATTACCGCACCAGGGCCTGGTAATTTTATCTCAATGGCTAAATCAGTCGCCTTACCGAAACCTATATTTATGATCGGGTTGCCAAAACATTCGATATCACCAATTGGCCAGTGATTGCCCCTAAAGCTTATCTTGGACATACCATAGGTCCAGCCAGTGGCGATCAGCTAGCGTGGGCACTCGGGGTGTTTGCCCATAACATCATGCCAGGTATCACTACCATCGATAAAGTGGCGAGTGATGTCCATGACGAGCGTTTAAATATTGCGTTAGAACATTGGCAGTGTCAGGCGATGGATGTCGCTTTTATTAACTCCAAAGGCTTTGGTGGTAATAACGCCACGGCAACCGTTTTATCACCAGCAAAAGCATTAGGGATGTTAGCCAAGCGTTACGGCGATGATGCGATGATCGAGTACCAACAAAAACTGATTGATGTTCAGGCTGCGCAAGCGCTGTATCAGCAACAAGCCGATCAAGGTGATTTTAAATTGATTTATCGTTTTGGTCAGGGAATGATTGATGATACTAAAATTGAATTAAGCCAAACCTCAATAAAGATCCCAGGCTTTGAACACGAGATTACACTGCCGCAACATAATCCGTTTGATGACATGATGTAGGTATAGCTGGCGATGTTGTTCTAAATTAATACTTTAATTTAGAACAACATCGCCAAAAACATTAGTCCTGGGTTTGCCAAGCTTCGATGTTCAACTCGATAGTTTCATTGTCAGTGTTTAACCACACTTCCCCGCCTTGAATAGTAAACTGTAAATTCATGGTGCGAGTAGCCGCATCTGCTAGTGCAGTCATCGACTGATCATCGATAAAATATACCTCGAGATTTTTAAATTTACGCGCGTTCGATTGTTGTTGTTTCCACCAATTTCTAGCGGAATTTTCGCCATAAGTGTAAATCACCGATTTTTTACCGCGAACACTGCCTTTTTTAATCCGTTTTTCATCAGGCGTACCAAGGTCAACCCACAACTCAATTTCATCGCTGTAACTCACTTGCCATAAATCAGGTTGATCTTCATCTGACAAGCCCTTGGTGAAGCCCAATTGGTCATTAGCATTAAGTGCCCAAGCCACAATACGCAGCATCATGCGTTGCACTGTTTCAGAAGGATGTTGGGCAACCGTAAGATTTTTATCAAGATAAACCTCGCGGTCCATATCAGCAACATTAATGTTTGCTTTAAAGATAGTGGCTTTAGTGGCCATATTTATATACTCGTCAAAAAAGATGAAGTTATGGTACTCTGATTGTATCAACTGTCCACCACAACAGCCCAATAACAGTATGTTTTTTAGGCGAATAAATCATTCAACATGGCTGAGAAATAGATGAAAAAAATACAAGTACAACTGCTGCTAACTGGCAATGAAATTCTCGCTGGTGATGTTATCGATAGTAACTCGGCAATGATTGCGAGCGAATTAAAATCATTAGGTTTAGAGGTGTCTCGTCGGGTCGCGGTCAAAGATGATCTTGAACTATTAACCGCCGAAATTATTAATCAGTCTAAGCTCGCCGACATTCTCATTATTTATGGTGGATTGGGGCCAACGGTTGATGATATGACCGCGCAAGCATTAGCACAGGCGGCGAGTTTACCCTTAGTCATTCAACCACAAGCATTAAACGAACTCAGTGCTTGGTGTGACTTACGAGGCTATGAGCTTAATCAAGCCAATAAGAAGCAGGCAATATTACCCCAAGGATGCGATATTATTCACAACCGCACCGGCAGTGCCTGTGGCTTCCATCTGGTGCTTAA
>JABSRS010000320.1 GCA_013214885.1 Gammaproteobacteria bacterium | reverse complement strand
AAATTAGCTTTAAAAATAAACTCTTATGTCACTGTTGGCAAGCATTTCTATAGAATAAAGCGTGCATGCACGCTTTATCCCCATATTCCTTCTCGTTATTTATTTTACAGGCTCGCCATCATCCTTTATATTTGGGGTTTTATATTTTTGCCAGAAACAAAACGAGCACAGCTATTGGGCGAAAAAGCAGAACAACTTAAAATTCTAAATACACGTACAAAGAAGTAAATAAAAAAAGAAGAAATAACCACGTAGAGTAGTGTGAAGTGGCATTAGAAAAAGTATCGCGAACTAAATAAAGTAGTTCGACAGATTAGGACTAACCGAACTCGCTTTTGCGCGTTAGTGAAATAGAAATTCAAAGCCCAGCTTCTCAGATTGGCCTAGAGCATAATTTTTATACCCTAGGTCCCCATGCTAAATCATCCTCAACCACCAATTCAACCCGAAATCAAGTCACTCACTGCCTGTCCTGTAGATCTTTGGCGCTCCTCAGTCAGCTTGGCATAGCGTTCAGAACTGACAATACTGGCATGCCCTAGTTGAGTCTTAACATCGTACAAGCTCTTTCCTGATGACACTAACAACGATGCTACCGAATGCCTAGCCGTGTGAAAACAAACATCCTTACTATCAACACCAGTATTCTTAAATACCACATCATACGCCCAGCGCGGCTCGCTAATATGTTTGCCTGTAATGAGACTAGAAAATATGTAGGGGTTATTCGCCCGTTTAGGCAGGCTGCATATAATTTTCATCATTTCATTGCTCAAATAAAGCTCCCTGCTCTTGTCAGTTTTTGATATAAAGATGTGTAACCGTTTAGCTACTTTATCTAAGTCACGCCACTTAACCGTTAACAGCTCCATCTTCCTGACGCCTGTATAGAGTAACAAGGCGATGAAGCTGCCAGCGTAGGGATTGGGATACTTTAATGCTTGGGTAATAATCTTGCGCATTTCAGACACATTAAAGAACCTGGTTCGCTGGTTATCCTCCTTTAATAACTTAATCTTGTTCGCTTCATTAATTTCGATAACGCCCCAAGCAATAGCCTGTTGCCCCATGGTTTTAAGTAAAGCTAAGGTTCTATTACAGGTAGCAGGCGCATACGCCTGAACAAAGCCATTGCCGTCAGCCATATCCATTTGCAGCTGCTGTACATCTATAGCCTTAATATCGCTATATAGCTTGTTACCAAAGCGCTGCTCTACGTAGTCCCTAAACCGTTGGACATCGTGCTGCCATGATCTCTTGTGCCGTTTTATATATGGTAAGTAGCTGTGCCAAAAGAACTGACTAAGGCTTGCCATGGCCTTGTGACTGTCATTCTGCGCCTTCGGATCAGTGCCATCTGCCAACACCCCTTTATACTTTCTGACAATTTTACGTGCTGTTGCAATATCAATATCAGGAAATTTGCCGATGGTGATGGAGCGTTTCTTGGATTGGTGGCTATAACGGAACAGGAAACGTTTATTGCCTGACTTGCCGACCAGTAGTTTTAAGCAGCTTAACTCGCTGTCTGACAATTCTAGTTCGGTTGAGCGTGAATTAATGTCGTTGGCGGCAATAGCTTTTAGGTTGGTATTGGTGAATTTGAATCGTGTTTGCATAACTAGCTCTCCGAGTAATGGATTCTAATCATTAATATGTATCTGACTGTGATGCGTTTTCGGCTGTCTAACGGCAAGTCCCTGCTATGGACAGGAGATTTTTCTGGTTCATAGACGGGCTATGAGATCTGATGAATTAAAGCTCTTTATATTACTTTGCTTTAGATTGCATTGAATGCGTTGAATGCGTTGATTATTAGCATATGCGTAACAAATCCGTCACTGGTGATTTTTTGGCATTAAATGGCTGACGACTAATAGAACAAGTAAGCGGCTGAAATCAAAGGTATAACAGGATTTTTATTAGAATGAAAAAAGTTTAACTTGGGAGGTTTTAATCTAAGGTTGTAACGTTGAATTCAACTTAAAGAAGTTGGTGCCCGGAGCGAGACTTGAACTCGCACACCCAGAAGGTGAGGGATTTTAAATATCACGATTACTCCTTGCCGTTCATAGCGCTTCATAGATTGATTGAGCGCTTTTAGGTTTTTGAGATTGCAATTCCTTGCTTTGTTTGTATCTACTGCTATCCCTTTGCGTAACAAATCCGTAACTGGTCGAGAAGCAGGCATAGTTTCAATAAATATATTATAGATAATTCATGATCTCTGCCCTATCCCAGAATAATGAGTAAAATTCCAAATAGTTTTTCTTCACTAATCACTTCCAAATAATATTTGTCACTCTTTGAGCTAGTATCTCTGAGTTTTTTCAATAGATATAGGAATATCCCAACACCTATAATAACCCCGATTAATTGTCCTGTAATTTCGCAGATATTATAAATTAACCTTATTATAGAAAATTGACGATAGTACCCACTAACAATATAGAAATTAAAATGGCAACGACAACTGACTTCGTAAATAAAATTTCAACTTATAATCAATAGCTAACTTCCGTAGTCGCTGTAAAACTCTTTTATGCAAGATTTAAACACAGTGTCAGAAGTTTTTACACACCCCCGCATTTTACTTGGCTTTGAACAAGCGACAAAGCGATAACTCATTGAAAAGTAAACTCGGTAAATTATTGGCATAGAAAGTGCGTTAGTAACGCTACTATAGAAATTTTTACATGTGGAGAATGTCATGAAAAGAGTTTTAACACTGGCGTTAATCGTTTTCTCAGGTGTCGGGAATGCCAATTTGATAGTAACAGATACCAATAACGCGACTGATTTAACAAATATGCTTTTAGGATCAGGGATTAGCATCGTCGGCACACCCACCATAATCGGTAACACTGACCAGTCGGGTACGTTTATTGATGGCCTAACAGGTGGTCTAGGAATAGATCAAGGTATCGTTCTGACATCTGGTTCAGCACAAACTGCAGCATCTTCAAATAACTCAGATGGTTTTAGTGTTACTGCGGGCACAGGTGGCAATGCCATTTTAACAGCCCAAACTGGGAGTGCCACATTTGACCAAAACGTTCTTTCATTTGATTTCATGACAACGACTGACGATTTGTTTTTCTCCTACGTTTTCGCTTCCGAAGAATATAATGAATACGTTAATTCAAAGTTTAATGATGGTTTCACGCTGTTACTCAATGGAGTTAACATTGCCATCGCGCCTGATGGTCTGTTTGTAACTATTAATAATGTCAATTGTGGAAATCCTTATGATGAGTTCCATGTGACAGATAATTGTAGTTATTTCAATAACAATGACCTTAATGATGGTGGTCCACTTTTCGATATCCAGTATGATGGCTTTACCGATGTTTTCACAGCATCAGCCTTAGGCTTGGGAGCCAGTGTCCACAATATGACATTTATAATTGCCGATACCGGCGATTCTAGTTGGGATAGTGCGGTATTCATAGAAGCAGGTTCATTCTCTGCGGAACTTTGCCCCGGCACAAATCTTCCGCAGCCATGTGGTAGTACCTCTATTCCCGAACCCTCCACCATAATCCTGTTTGCAGCGGGTGTATTTTGTTTAGGCTTCACACGTCGCCAAATGCGCAGCTAATAATTCACTAAATCTTTTTAACCCTGAAAGCCACCTCAATTGAGGTGGCTTTTTTTTCATGTAAATTTCATCGTTTACGACAGGCCAAGACCGAACAGTAAAATCAGGCGGTGTCAGGAATTTTTACAAGCTGTGTAAAAATTAAATTTAGCCATATTTAATGGATATTCTCATTGAGAATAATGCGTCTGGAATTAAAAACCACAATGATTTCAACATCAACCTGTCGGTTGCTGCAGCCTTCTTCATCCTGGAAAACAGCAACCTCAGCTGATTATTGGGCTCAAGAAGACACACCACGAGTTTTCGGTCACTGAGTTATGCCGCATTTTTGGAATAAATGAAAGCACCTATTATTATCAATCTGGTGTCCATGCACTGCACTTAAATCTAAAAAAACATTAGATGTCATTGAAGAAGTTGCTGATTTTACAGGCAGCAACTATGGTCGAAGACCAATGAATGTTGAGCTTAAAAATCGCGGATTTAGCATTGGCATATACAAAATCACCGCCTTAATGAAAGAGGCCAAGGTGGTGGCTCTGACGCCTAAAAACAGCATTATTATCCAAATAATGGTACGCAATGTCGTTACCCTCTGAACGTGCTTAAGCGCCAATTTAATCCTGAAACGCTTAATACTCATTGGGTAGGCGACATCACCTATAGTGTGCCCGGAGTTCAGCACTAGCAAGGACTGCTTTAATGAACCACGAGTCTACTTGAAATACATAAACATTATG
>JABSRS010000319.1 GCA_013214885.1 Gammaproteobacteria bacterium | reverse complement strand
GGTGAAGGCGGCTTAATGAGCCTCACTGGCGAAGTCATGGGTGATCCGATGAAGGTCGGCGTCGCTTTAGTCGATGTCATGACGGGACTATACAGCTGCAATGCTATTTTGGCCGCCTTACTCGCTCGCCACAATGGTCACAGTGGCCAACAGCTCGATATTGCATTGCTCGATGTTCAAATGGCGGCATTGGCTAATCAGGGAATGAACTATTTAGCCACGGGTCACAATCCGCCGCGCCACGGCAATGGGCACCCCAGTATTGTGCCCTACCAATGCTTTGCAACTAATGACGGTAGCTTAATTTTAGCCATCGGCAATGACTCGCAATTTGAAAAGTTTTGTCATACCGCAAGCTGTCAGCACATTGCACAAGATCAGCGATTTAGGTCCAATGCCCAGCGGGTCAAACATCGCAGTGAGCTGATACCTTTGCTGGCCACTATATTAGCGCAGCAAGACACCGCAACATGGATCGATAAGCTAGAACAGGTTGCCGTTCCTTGTGGTCCCGTTAATACCCTTGAACAGGCATTTAATCATCCACAAATTAAACACCGTCAAATGATTAAACAACTGCCCGATCGCAATGGCAACATGGTAGCAACCATTGCTTCGCCGATTAATATGTCGGGCACGCCATTGCAATATCACAGTGCGTCGCCTGAACTTGGTCAGCATAACGAGCAGATCTTAGCGCACCAATTAGGCTACGACAGCGCAAAAATAGCAGCACTGCGCTGCGATGGCGTCATTGATTAAGGTTGTGCGACCCAATGCTGCTCTAACAAGCAGCCTTTTTCACTAATGACCCTGCCAACAAACTGTGAGCCGCTATTGATCACCCCAACGCCCTTCGGCGTGCCAGTCATTACAATATCGCCATCTTCAAGCGTCATAAAGCTTTGCAACTCTTGTAAGATCTGTTGTGGCTTATACATCATTAATGAAATGCCACCTTGCTGAATTAACTGATCATTAATCGACAATTCAAGGCTAAGGGTTGGATCTAGTGTGTCTATCGCGACAAACTCGCTAAACACCGCCGAGCCATCAAATGACTTGGCCCGCTCCCACGGCAAGCCGCTTGCTTTGAGTTGGCCTTGTAAACCGCGCTTGGTTAAATCCAGCCCCAAGCCAACAGCAACAAATTTGCCTTGTTGATAAACAAACGACAATTCAGCTTCGTAATGAAGTGGTTCTTGGTGAAATGAGTGCAGGGTGGTTGAAATTGCAGAGTTAGGCTTAACAAATACCACCATGTGATCGGGCACTTCATTGCTAAGTTCAGCAATATGGTCAACGTAATTTCGGCCAATACAAACAATCTTACTTGGGATAATCTTGTGGCTGTCTAATAAAATATGATTCAAGCTAAACTCCAGCATTGGGTTAAATACTGAAGTTTAGCTAATTATGATTGAGGTTTACACCTTTACCGCTCGATATTAATGGTCTCGGTTAACTGATCCCGCTCGCCATAATCTCACTTAATTGCTGCTCGTCAAGGTGTCTGATATCTTGGCCTTTCACAAAGTAAATCACATATTCAGCAATATTTTGCACTCGGTCTCCCACCCGTTCTAATGCTCGAGCAGCCCACATCACTTCCATGATTGCAGGAATTGAACGAGGATCTTCCATCATATAGGTCATGAGCTCTCTGACTAATTTCTCATATTGCTGGTCTATTTTAGCGTCTTGGCCATGGACCAAATAAGCACGTTCAGCGTCCATTCTGGCAAAAGAATCTAACACCTGATGGAGCATTTCAATACACTGACGCCCTAAATTTTCTAAACTGACCAATAATGGTTTTTTGCTTTGATCGATTTTTTCAAGCGCAACATTGGCGAGTTTTTTGGCACTATCACCAATGCGCTCAAGATCGGTAACGGTTTTTGATATCGCAAAAATTAAGCGCAAGTCGCCCGCGGTTGGCTGGCGCTTAGCGATAATTCGCATGCATTGTTGATCGATAGCGACTTCAAACGCGTTAACCTTTTGGTCATTTTTTATGATCTGGTGGGCCAAGTTACTATCAAGATGATGGATCGCACTAATTGCATCACTAAGTTGTTGCTCGATTAAGCCGCCCATTGCCAGTACCTGATGACGAATATTTTCAAGCTCACTATTAAATTGACCTGAAATATGACGCTTTAAATTTTGCTTATTCATGTTAATTCCTTAGCCGTATCTGCCAGTAATATAGTCTTCGGTTTGCTTTTTAGCGGGGGTAGTAAAGAGTGTATTGGTGTCGCTATATTCAATTAATTCACCCATGTACATAAATGCGGTGTTATCAGAAACGCGCGCCGCTTGCTGCATGTTATGCGTGACGATCACGACGGTAAATTTCTGTTTAAGTTCGCAAATTAGCTCCTCGACCACTAAGGTTGAAATAGGGTCAAGCGCCGAGGTTGGTTCATCAAGTAACAGCACTTTAGGCTTGATCGCAATGGCTCGGGCAATCACTAATCGTTGTTGTTGACCGCCAGATAGTCCAAAGGCATTATCGTGCAGCCGGTCTTTTACTTCTTTCCACAATGCCGCGCCTTGCAATGATTCCTCGACCGCCTGATCTAAGACACTGCGCTTTTTAACGCCTTGCAAACGCAAACCATAAACCACATTTTCATAAATCGACTTAGGAAATGGATTTGGTCGCTGAAACACCATTCCGACATGGCGACGCAGGGTCGCAACATCCACTGATTTATCATAAATATTGTGTTGGTCTAATAGAATTTCTCCGTCGATGCGACAAGTGTCTACCAAGTCGTTCATTCGATTAAGACAACGGAGCAAGGTCGATTTACCACAACCTGACGGTCCGATAAATGCAGTAACTTGGCCCTTAGGGATCGCCATCGATACGTTGGTCAACGCTTGCTTGTCACCATAATATAAATTTAAGTTATTAATGGTGAACGCACGTTGCTCTATGGGTAAATTTGCCAAATCAAGGCCTGGCTGAACATTTTTAAGTAGATCAAGATTAATCATTTTTATCTTCCAAATTACCCTTCAAGGGAGCGGTATTTTTCACGTAAATGGTTACGAATGCCAATGGCACTAATATTTAAACTTATAATAACGGTCACTAATAAAAAAGCGGTGGCAAAAACTAATGGTCGCGCCGCTTCAACATTCGGACTTTGAAAGCCGACATCGTAAATATGAAATCCTAGGTGCATAAACTTACGATCGAGATGGAAAAATGGAAAGTTACCATCGAGAGGTAGGGTCGGCGCCATCTTTACCACCCCGACCAACATCAATGGTGCCACTTCTCCTGCCGCTCGTGCCACCGCTAAAATCAACCCAGTCATGATAGCTGGGCTGGCCATCGGTATGATGATTTTCCACAATGTTTCAGCCTTGGTCGCGCCCAATGCCAAGCTGCCCTGACGCAATGCCGTCGGGATCCGAGATAGTCCTTCCTCGGTCGACACGATTACCACGGGTAAGGTTAAGATTGCTAATGTTAATGCCGACCATAATACGCCAGGCGTGCCAAATACTGGCGCTGGCGACGACTCGGGGTAAAACAACGAATCAATACTGCCACCCAACACATACACAAAGAAACCTAGACCAAACACCCCATAAACGACCGAGGGTACACCAGCCAAATTAATCACTGCAATGCGGACAAACTTAGTAATCGGTCCCTTCTTAGCGTACTCATGCAAATAAATCGCGGCAACTACCCCAAATGGCGTCACAATTACCGCCATCAGCATCACCATAAATATAGTACCGAAAATGGCTGGAAACACCCCGCCCTCGGTATTCGCTTCACGGGGGTCATCGCTAATAAAGCCACCAATCGCACTAAACCAGTAACCCGTTTTTTGCCACAGGTTCATGGCATTGGGGTAATCAACAGCCAAGACATCGGCAATATTGATCGTCACTAATTCACCGCGCATATCGCGTACCACCATCTGGTCTCGATTCATTTGACCACGATATTCAAACAACTGTCGTTCAAGCACTTGATATTGTGCCGTTAAGTTTTCTTTCTGTAACACTAACTCATTTGCAATCACCGTGGTTAATTGTTGATCTAATTGATAGCGACGCTTGGTTAAACGCAGGCGCTCCAATTGGTAATTAATCCCGCCAATGTCACCTTGCTGTAAGTCTTCAATTTTGTCCGCTAAATCCTCAACCCGACTGAGTGCGCCAGCTAGCTGAGTCTGAATGCCCGAAAAATCTCGGTGATAATTAATACCATCGACCGTGACGTTTTCGATATAGCCATAGAAATTGCCATCTTTATTACGCTCAATCATTGCGAGCTCAACGGGAGCAACTTGGCTCGCGATAGTAGTGGTTAATAACCATCTAAAA
>JABSRS010000032.1 GCA_013214885.1 Gammaproteobacteria bacterium | reverse complement strand
TAATGGCCACTGATTTACGCGCTTCAGCCAGCTTAGTGATCGCTGGCTTAGTGGCCGATGGTGATACCATTGTTGATCGAATTTATCATATCGATCGCGGCTACGAGCAAATTGAGAAAAAACTTAATATGCTAGGTGCTAACATCGAGCGGATAAGTTAATTATCACTGCTAGTTAGTACAAAAAACACCTCGCTATATCGCGGGGTGTTTTTTTATCACTGGTAATTTTGATGAGACAATTCACCAACCGTCACTGATTTCTCGGTAAGCTGGTTCTTATGCAGCACGGTTAATACCAACACCCGATTAGGTTTGGCTTCGGCAATATAGTGAAGAGCCGCTTGTGATGACGCAAACTCTTTACCATCTATTTCCAAGATAATGTCACCTTGCTCTAATCCTGCTCGATCGGCAGGGCCGCCTGGTTGGACGGTTGATATTTGAATCGCAATACCAGATAAATTCAATGATCTTGCGATAACAGGACTGACAGGGCCACCACTAATTCCAAGGTAGCCACGGATGACTTTACCTTCTTTAATAATTTCTTTCATCACTGTGTACGCAAGATTAATTGGAATAGCAAAGCTAATCCCACTGGTTTGGACATCACTTAATGAATTAAAGTTGGCGGCGTTGATCCCAACTAACTCACCGCGTGAATTAATTAAAGCACCGCCCGAGTTGCCGTCATTTATCGCAGCATCCGTTTGAATATAATCCAAGAACCCAAATGAACTCAAACCAGCGTTGCGACCACTGGCACTAATGATGCCCTGAGTAATGGTTTGCCCTAAGTTGTATGGGTTGCCAATGGCTAATACCAAATCACCTACTTCGGTTGCGCGTTCTAAATCAATTGGAATGACGGGCAGATCTTGGGCGTTTATATGCAGCACGGCCAAATCAGTGAGTGGGTCGATGCCGACCACTGACGCCGTTTTAATCGTACCATCTTGAACGCCGACTCTAATAATATCCGCACCGCTAATGACGTGGTAATTGGTGATAATGAAACCATTATGCGAAACGATAACCCCAGAGCCTAGGCCTTTAACCCGTTGTTCAATTTGATTGAGCGGCGTTAAATGTTGGGTGATAGAGTAAATGTTTACCACCGCAGGGGCAGCACGCTTTATTGCCTCTGAAAATGATAGCTGAGAGGTATGAACTAATAACCAATCCTTAACGCTAATATTGAATGCGGGCCGTAAGCTTGGGATCAACAAGATGATTAAGCCGCCAATAATAAGGCCTGAGCCAATAGCTTTAAGTGTCGCTTTCACAAGATTGGGCACGATAAATTCCGAGGCGTTAAAAACGATTAGATTAGCATTTAGAGTTTATTTTTAATAGGTTAATTGAAAAAAACCACCACGATAGCTTAGTGCTGTCGTGGTGGTTACTATTAGCGAATAATTAAATACATATTACGATTATCACGAATGATCCGCAGGGCGGCAATCGCATTACTATTCTTCAGGTATTTCCTTAACGCTTTTAATGAATCGATTGAGGTGCGATCCACCCCGATGATGATGTCACCTTTTTCTAAACCAAATTGTTGTGCTGGTGAGTTATCTGCCAAATCAGAAACCAAAACGCCGCCTTCTGAAGAGCTGCTATTGTCACTTAATACCGCACCAGTTAATGCGCGGTGAATGGCTTTGGCTTGAATGTTGACATTTTTGTTGTCTTTAAGCTTTACGGTGAACTGTTTAGTTTTGCCATCTCTGATGATTTCTAGTTTAACTTTTGCACCCGCACCTAGCGTGGCAATTCTTGCTCTAAGTTCAGAAAACCCTTTAATTGTTTTATTGTTGACCTTAACGATAATATCGCCAGGTTCAAGACCAGCCTCTTCGGCAGCAGAATCTGGCATGACTTGATTAACAAAGGCACCATGCTTGGTATCAATGCCAAAGTTTTTGGCTAACTCGGTGGTTAAGGGTTGGCCCGCGATGCCAAGAATGCCACGTCGAACCTCACCGTATTGAAGTATCTGGTCAGTCAGATTTTTTACCATATTCGAGGGAATGGCAAAACCGATCCCGACATTACCACCGTTAGGACCGATGATTGCCGTGTTAATGCCAATCAGTTCGCCGTGTAAATTAACTAACGCCCCACCAGAGTTACCACTATTAATCGCAGCATCTGTTTGGATGAAATTCTCAAATTTTTCAATGTTTAAACCAGAGCGACCTAATGCACTAACAATACCCGAGGTCACCGTTTGTCCCAACCCAAACGGGTTGCCGATCGCGACGGTAAAGTCACCAACGCGTAATTTATCGGAATCTGCTTGTTTTACTGCGGTCAGATTTTTAGCCTCAATTTGTAACAGCGCGATATCTGATTCGGGATCAGAACCAATTAACGTTGCCTCCAGTTGACGGCCATCACTCAGCGTTACCATAATCTCATCGGCGTTATTAACCACGTGGTGATTAGTGGCAATGTAACCATTGTCGGCGTCTATTATCACCCCAGAACCAAGTCCCCTAAACGGTCGCTCGCGGGTTTGTTGGTTTGGATTAATAAAGGGTCTAAATACTTCAGGGATCCGCCGTGATGTTTTTTGGGTTCCTTGAACGGAAATAGAGACCACACCTGGAGTAATGAGGTCTAGCATTGGGGCTAGGCTTGGCATGCCTTGATCATTGACACTCTGTGGCCAAGCGGCGTGAGTCGGAGTTGTTACGGCACCAAGTGATAAGGCGAGAAGAGAGGCACTAACTAATGACATTCTAAGATTCATTATTAAAAACTCCATTTGAAACAGTAATATTAAAGAGAAGTATATTTTTACCCTGATGCACCTACGATGAATAGGCGATTGGTAGCTCTATTAATGACTTCCTTGTCAGCTATAAGTTCATTTAGTTAATCAAATGAAATGAGTAAACATCGTCAGTCTATGAGGAGCCAACCGTTATTTTTTCTGGCTTAGCACTTTGCTGTGGCTGATTAATGATGCCATGACTGCCCTGAACGTAATCATTAGGCTGTGCTGTTGGGGGGGTTGGTTCCTCCGTTATCGGGCGTTGGGAAAACGACGGTTGCTCTGATTTGTCTTTGGTTTCTTCTAAAAATAATGGCGCAATTGATGGCTCACTATCAGGCAACAACGTTTGTTGTGATTGCGCCATGTGTTGGTATATTTTGCTGTAATCTTGAGCCATTTTATTGAGTAAATCTGCACTACTTGAAAAATGTTGTTCAACATCCTGTTTATACTGATCCAATTCAGTTTGAAGTTGCTGGTTTTTGGCTTCTTGAGCTTCTGATGGTTGATCAGAATTCGATTGAATCTTACAAATGAAATAACCCAAAAGTGCGCCGATAATGAAAGTTACAATACTAATAGTCCAATCCATGATTTTCCCTACTAAAGAATAAGTGACGTTTAAGGTGGAGCCTGTGTTAATATTCTTAACAATTCTATTTTAAAGATATTGGCTTAAATTACTTTATGCCTTTAGTCTAAGCGAAGGAACAGTCGAATATTCATGTCTCAGCTTACCCCGATCCAACAATACCAACAAGACCTTACTCGAGACGATTTTAGTTACGATCAAGCTCAAGAAAATGCGGTTAATCATCTCCAGCGTCTTTATGATCAGCTTGTTGCTCGATCTAATTATAAGCCAAGTTTTTCACAAAAATTGAAAAAAATCGTTAATCCTCGCTCGAAGCCTCAGTCGCATAATATTAAAGGATTATATTTTTGGGGCGGGGTGGGTCGAGGAAAGACTTACCTGGTTGACACATTTTTTGACTCGTTACCGATAGAACAAAAAATGCGGGTTCATTTCCATCGCTTTATGCACCGGGTTCATCATGAATTATCCTTGCTTAAAGGAACCAGTGATCCGTTACTCATTATTGCGGATAAATTTGCGGCTGAAACACAAATTATTTGTTTTGATGAATTTTTCGTCTCGGATATTACCGATGCGATGATCCTTGGCGGATTATTTGAAGCTTTATTTGCCCGTAACGTGATATTGGTGGCGACATCAAATATTGTGCCAGACGATTTGTACCGTAATGGTCTACAGCGCGCGCGCTTTCTGCCTGCAATCGCATTGATTAAGCAGCATACTGAGATTGTTAACGTTGATTCAGGCGTTGATTATCGCTTGCGGGCACTTGAACAAGCCGAAATTTACCATTTTCCATCGGATCAGCAAGCTGATAAAAATCTACACACTTACTTTAATCAACTTGCACCAGAGCCCGGACACGATGTTGGAACGATTGAAATTGAAGGGCGTAAAATAAACGTTCGTCTCGATGCTGATGGCGTATTGTTAATCGATTTTAGAGCGCTGTGTGATGGTCCAAGATCTCAGGTTGACTACATGGAAATCGCCCGTTGTTATCATTCTATTTTACTCAGTAATGTCGAGCAGATGGGGCAGGCGACTGACGATATCGCTAGAAGATTCATCGCCATGGTCGATGAGTTTTATGAGCGTCGGGTTAATTTAATCATTTCAGCCGAAGTTGAAATGGAGCAACTTTACACCCAAGGGCAACTATCGTTTCAATTTAAGCGCTGTTTAAGTCGGTTGCAAGAAATGCAGTCACATGACTACTTGGCCGAAGCGCATAAACCGTAAAAATATTGATGTTGTGATTAACATCGAATTAACTTGATACAAAATATTAATTAATTTGTAGGAATTGCCAATTAACGGGTGATTTTTAGGCCGCCGTACTGTACAATCTTGCCCCTGCCTACGTAAGTTGTCGTTCATTTTCCCATGAATTACAACACTCGCTTTCGAAAATTACTCGAAGGGGTAAAATTCTAGCAAACTAGACATTGTTTTGGTTTCTTTAATTTAGAGCAGACCAAATCATAAATACGAATCAAATATTGGGTTTTATATAAATGAAAACTTTTAGCGCAAAACCAGAAAGCGTAAAACGCGACTGGTACGTTGTAGATGCCGACGGTAAAACGTTAGGTCGTTTGGCTACAGAAATTGCTTCACGTTTACGTGGCAAGCACAAGCCTGAGTACACTCCACACGTTGATACTGGCGATTACATCGTTGTTATTAACTGTGAAAAAATCACCGTAACTGGTGCGAAGCGAACTGACAAAGTTTATTACCATCACACAGGTTTCATCGGTGGCATTAAATCAATCACGTTCGACAAGCTTCTTGTTAAAGCTCCTGAGCAAATTATCGAGAAAGCAGTTAAGGGTATGTTGCCAAAAGGTCCTTTAGGCCGCGCAATGTTCCGTAAGTTGAAAGTATACGCAGGCCCAGAGCATCAGCATGCTGCTCAACAGCCTCAAGTTTTAGACATCTAATACGGAATATAAGCTAATGGCAAATAACACATATTACGGCACTGGCCGTCGAAAAAGCTCAGTTGCTCGTGTATACCTAAAAGCAGGTAGCGGTAACATTACTATCAACAAACGTCCTTTAGATTTATTCTTTGGTCGTCCAACTTCTTGTATGGTTGTTCGTCAGCCACTAGAACTTGTTGAAATGCTTGAAAAGTTTGATATCACTGTAACAGTTTCTGGTGGTGGTACTACTGGTCAAGCTGGCGCAATCCGTCACGGTATCACTCGTGCACTAATGGAATTTGACGAGTCTCTTCGCTCTTCGCTACGTGTTGCTGGTTTCGTTACCCGTGATGCTCGTAAAGTTGAACGTAAGAAAGTTGGTCTACGTAAAGCACGTAAGAAGCCACAATTCTCAAAACGTTAAAATCTATTTTTTGCGTACCAAAACCCAGCTTATGCTGGGTTTTTTTATATCAAAACAACCTCCAATGCATTATTCCCTCCATCGTTCAAATTACCGCCACCTCGTTTTAATTTTGTACTTAGCCCACTACTAATTGATCTAAATCGCCTGCATAGCTAAAATTAATGGCTTTAAGCGATAATTTGCAATGATTTTTAGTTGAAAAATGCTTATAATTTGACAACTTCCTATAGATACAAATTTTGTATTGTAGAGCTAGAGTCGTAAAATTAAAATAACCGTAAATAATAGTGATTTTTCACTATACGAACATATTGACAGGAGATATGTGGATGAGTAGTGCGCCAGAAAATAATGGCCGTCGCCGCTTTCTAACCCTTGCTACGGCAGTGGTTGGTGGTGTTGGTACTATAGGTGTTGCTGTACCCTTTATCAAATCATGGAATCCAAGTGAAAAGGCAAAAGCTGCAGGTGCTCCCGTAGAGTACGATGTAAGCAAAATGATGCCTGGACAGCTAGTTAGGGTTCAGTGGCGTGGTAAGCCGGTATATGTTGTTCGCCGTACTAAGGAGTTATTGGCTAGTTTAGAAGGTAGCCATAACGATCAATTGAAAGATCCAGATTCTGCTGAGCCGCAGCAACCTGAATACGCAACTAACTCTTATCGCTCTCTTAAGCCTGAGTATTTAGTCGCATTAGGTGTTTGTACTCACCTAGGTTGTGCCCCAACCTACCGAGCGGGTGATTTCAACGAGATTGTTGAAGGCGTTAACAATGGTTTCTACTGTCCTTGTCACGGTTCTAAATTTGACATGGCTGGTCGTGTATTCCAAAACGTGCCTGCACCAACTAACTTGGTTATTCCACCTCACATGTTTAGTGGCGAATCGACCCTAGTTATTGGTGTTGATAAGGGAGATGCATAATGATGACTAATCTAGTCAATTGGATCGATAAACGGATCCCAATGACCGAAGCGTGGAACAAACATGTTGGTCAATATCCAGCCCCTGTTAACTTTAACTTTTGGTACTTCTTTGGCTCTCTAGCCATGCTAGTGCTAGTTAACCAAATCCTAACGGGTATTTGGCTAACCATGAACTACACGCCTTCTGGCGAAGAAGCATTCCGTAGTGTTGAATACATCATGCGTGATGTTGATTACGGCTGGTTACTACGTTACATGCACTCAAGTGGTGCGTCAGCGTTCTTCGTGGTGGTGTACTTGCACATGCTTCGCGGCATGATGTATGGCTCGTACCAAAAACCACGTGAATTACTGTGGTTATTCGGTATGTTCATCTTCCTAGTATTAATGGCTGAAGGCTTCATGGGGTACTTACTCCCTTGGGGTAACATGTCATTCTGGGGGGCGCAGGTAATTATTTCATTATTTGGTGCGATTCCAGTTATTGGTGACGACCTTACTCTATGGATCCGTGGTGACTACGTTATTTCTGGCGCTACACTAAACCGTTTCTTCGCATTACACGTTATTGCGTTGCCACTAGTGTTAGTTATCTTGGTGTTCTTACACATTGTTGCATTACACGAAGTTGGTTCTAACAACCCTGAAGGCGTAGAAATTAAGAAGCCTAAAGGTAGCATCCCTGAAGAAGAAAAAGCACCGTTTAAGTTCCATAAGCAGTACACCGACAAATACGATATTGTTGATGCCGTACCGTTCCACCCTTATTACTCTGTTAAAGATATTATGGGTGTGGTTGGTTTCTTAATCGTGTTCTGTTACGTGATTTTCTTTGCGCCAGAAGGCGGCGGTTACTTCCTTGAGAAGCCTAACTTTGAACCTGCTAACGCCATGAAAACTCCAGAGCATATTGCTCCAGTTTGGTACTTCGGTCCGTTCTATACCATCTTGCGTGTTATCCCTGACAAGCTAATTGGTGCGGGTGCAATGTTCGGTGCGATTGTGATGTTGTTCTTATTACCTTGGTTCGACCGTGGTACGGTTAAATCTGTGCGTTATCGTAGTCTTGCGCATAAGATCAACTTATTCCAGTTCTGTATTTGTTTTGTGGTATTAGGTGCTTTAGGTACTATGCCGGCATCACCAACTGCTAATTTGATTGGTACAATCACTAGTGTTGGGTACTTTGGTTTCTTCATTGCATTGTGGTTCTACAGTAAGAATGAAAAGACTAAGCCACTTCCAGAGAGGATTTCACACTAATGAAAAAGCTATTAATTGCTCTTGTGACTCTGCTTCCAACACTAGCTTTTGCTAGTGGTGGTGGTGCTAATTTATTACATGCACCAATCGATCCGACTGACAAAGTATCACTACAAAATGGTGCTAAATTGTTCATGAACTATTGTTTTGGTTGTCATGACACAAGTTATCAGCGTTATAACCGTGTTGCTAAAGATTTAGATATTCCTAAAGAGCTAATGGTGGAAAACCTTATTTTCACTGGCGCGAAATTTGGCGAGTTAATGTATAACTCGGTTGATAACGCTCAAGGTGCTAAATGGTTCGGTGGTACGCCTCCTGATTTAACATTAGTAGATCGTGCTCGTGGCACTGATTGGGTATATACCTACCTGAAAAGTTTCTACGCTGATCCTGAGCGTCCATTCGGCGTAAACAACACATTATTTAAAGATGTTGGGATGCCTCACGTACTTCAAGATCTGCAAGGGTTACCAACGCTTGTTGAAAAGAAAGACGGTGAAGGTCATGTTATTTCTCATGAAATCGTTGTTGACGGTTCTGGCGAAATGAACAGTGAAGAGTATGATATTGCGGTTCGTGATATTACTAACTTCCTGAACTATGCTGGTGAGCCAAGTAAACTAGAGCGTCAAAGCCTAGGTAAGTGGGTTCTTGGGTTCTTGTTCTTCTTCTTTATTCTTACTATCTTCTTGAAGAGAGAATACTGGAAAGACGTTCACTAACTTAGTGTTAGAGTGAGGGCGTAAGCCTTCATATTATATCCGTGGCACTTGAAAATACATTTTCAGGTAGCACGGGTATATAAATGCATTCATCAATATTGCCATTACGCAATGGCTGAATGTTAAAAATCGCTACTGGCGATTTTTTTGCGTTTTAGCTGTTTAGTGATTTTGTGGCTAAGCAGACACTTTTTATTCAGTATTTCCCCGTGATGTACTGAAGCTGTTATAATCTATATCAATAGATACAGTATTAATTAATTTTGGAGAATATCGATGGCCTTAACTGCCAATAAACGTTCAGTAATGCAACTGTTTTCGGGCGCAATGGATATGGAGAGCCATCAGGTTCGCATCGTTCTTGCAGAGAAAGGTGTTAACGTTGAAATCAAACAAGTAGACCCAGACAACCTGCCTGAAGATTTGATCGAAATTAATCCTTACAATAATGTTCCGACCTTAGTTGACCGTGACTTAGTGTTATACAAAGCTGATATCGTGATGGAATATTTAGATGAGCGTTTTCCTCATCCGCCGCTTATGCCAGTATATCCAGTGGCTCGCGCGCAAAGCCGTTTAATGATGCACCGTTTCAAAAGAGACTGGTATGCATTGGTTGAAATCATTATGCTTGGCGGTTCTAAAAGTGAAGCGGCTCGTAAGCAGTTAAGCGAAGAAATTATCGCTATTGCACCAATTTTTGCTGAAACGCCATATTTCATGAGCGAAGATTTTAGCTTAGTTGATTGTTGTTTAGCACCATTGTTCTGGCGTTTACCAGAGATGGGTATTGAACTAACAGGTAACGGTAGCAAAGAACTTCGTTTATACATGCAGCGCGTATTTGAACGAGAATCATTTCAAGCATCATTAACTGATCTTGAACGTGAAATCCGTTTAGGCTAATAGTAGAGAATTGAAAATGGGTCCTAATCGTCCATATTTATTACGAGCATTCTACGAATGGTTACTCGATAATGAATGCACGCCACATCTGGTGGTGAATGCGATGCTTCCTGGAGTTCAAGTTCCTGTACAGCATGTTAAAGACGGTCAAATCGTCCTAAATATTGCCCCGCACTCGGTTGGTAATTTCGACATGAGTAATGAGCGAGTTACTTTTAGTGCTCGTTTTGGCGGTAAGCCATTTCAGTTGAACATTCCAATGGCTGCAGTGATTGCTATCTACGCTCGCGAAAATGGTGCTGGTACAATGTTTGAAGAAGAATCATTCTATGAACAAGCAGATGATTCGTCGATAGCACCCGTTGAGTCTGTTGCTACTGAAACAACCAGCGATAGCGTGACACAATTGAAACCTAAAAAAGATCGATCATTTTTAAAAGTTATCAAATAAAGCGTAACGAGATTATCAAAAGGGCTCTTGAACCACATCAAGAGCCCTTTTTTATTAAATCGCAAAAACCATTAAATTAAAGCAAAATTAACAACACCAGCGCAATAATACATCGTCGACGGAATAACATCCCATATCGATTTAACAAGCTTGGAAAATGAGAAAGTTTAAAGGATTAAACAACGTTTGAATGCACCATAATGAAATGTCAGGCTTTCGTCCGAACTTTAGCATTCGATACAAACAATAAAAAATCTAATCATCAATAGCGGAAAGCTTACGTAAATGATTAGAATAACCGGCAGCTCGACTCCCTTTACCAATAGGTTCCAGTCTAAGGCTTGCGCCAAGTTACCCGAAAACCAAGTTAGAAAACCGATGGTAACTAGGGTTGATAACCCTAAGAACAACAAACTATACCGTAATAGTTTAGACCAGCTAATAGTGATATGGCGAATAAAGCGACCTCGCTGTTGGTACCAAGGGGTGGCATGTTTTATTTTAAGTTTAGCAGGTTCGAATTAACTGGATATATAGATTGAGATAGTTAGCGGGGGTGTTTGTAAGAGATCTCTCACATGCTCGTAAGCCAACTTGCTATTATTGACTAGTTATTATTCGGTTTGTTTAGTAACACGATGAATTTGTTGTAAATTAATTTTTTAAATCCAGTTCAATTAAAAAATAACAATTATATGATATAGCCAAATACTCAATAAACCCTTATTATTTATTACATAAGGAAGTGCAGAATCACAGGAAGTGATTCGAATATCAAGGAACGGAATATAGATGGATGCCAAGCTGGCGTCACAGGAAAAAGGGCCAAGGATTGGATACGCTAGGATGGCGTCGGCATTAAAGGATTAATGCTGGGAAAAAGGAATTACCAAGGTCAAGGAAAGACAATGAACTAGGGCGTAGCTTTGCTACGCCCTAGTTGTTTCTCGATTAAACTAAAACCAGAACTACAGCTTTGCTTTAAAAGCTAGATGCTTAACTCTCGCCTGCTCGATAATTACCTTGAAGCCCTGTTCGTCCCTAATGGGATCGAAAAATAGATCTGTTAGCATAAATGGATAGTTGTAGTATCCGCCATCAACCGCTTGCTTTAATAATCGCAGACTACTTTTTACATCTCCCAACATGGCGTAATTAGCAGCCCAATAATAGATCGGCTCTGAGTCTGACCAATCCCCACGAAATAACTTAAATAAACAATAGGATAAATGAAAAAGAAGGGAACATTCATGGCGTTTGGTGATCAGATCTATCGCCAAACAAAAATAACCACGAGAAAACACCATGAATGCGAAGCAAGTTTTATCAAATTATCTGTCTGTTGTCACCCCTGCAATGCATAAAACTCGAAGAGAAAGTTTATTTGCCGCCATTGAAAGTTGTATCAATGGCGCTTCACTTTCAGTGACTGGAATTGGTCGCAACATTAGCAATGTTGCTTTTGAAAAACACCGAATTAAACGGGTCGATAGATTATGCAGTAATGCACATTTACAACGTGAAGTTCCCAATATTTATGCCAGTATGTGTGCCCAACTCGTCGCTCAATGTAAGCAACCGATTATCCATGTCGATTGGTCAGATATGGATAAACGTAAGCAACATTTTCTTATTCGAGCATCACTGGCATCACAAGGTCGGTCATTGACTTTATATGAAGAAATTCACGATTTACACCATAAGGAAAAACCTAAGGTTCACCATGCTTTTATGACGAAGTTAAAAGCTATGCTGCCTGATGATTGCAAACCAATTATCGTTACCGATGCTGGTTTTCGGATCCCTTGGTTTCAACTTATTGGATCACTTGGTTGGGACTTCGTTGGTCGAGTGAGAAATAGAACCTTCTGTAAGAAAAAACGAGGGAAATCATGGTTCCCAGTAAAGGAGCTTTATCAATTAGCATCTTTAAGACCTAAAAATTTAGGCACGTATTTACAAGGTCAAAAGAAATCTTTTGAGTCGACAATGATAGTCATATGGCGCAAAGCTAAAGGACGTAAAGATAAAACGGCAGTGGGAGATCGCGCTAGGAAAAGCAAACTGTCAAGAGCTTGCGCAGCAAGAGAAGCAGAGCCTTGGTTATTAGCCACATCCTTAAATGCAAAGGGTAATTTATCTAAGCGAGTAGTAAAGATATATGCCACAAGAATGCAAATTGAAGAGAGCTTTAGAGATCTAAAATCTGGATTAAATATGAACGCTTGCGGATCCAGAACGCCTTCAAGACTAAGGGTATTACTTCTTATTGCACTAGTCGCGCAGTACCTACTATTTTTGCTTGGGCTGGCAGTAAAATCAGCTGGAACACATCGAAGATATCAGGCGAATTCAATAAAACATACCAACGTATTATCGAACCAGTTTATAGGTCTGAGAGCTTATAAAGATAAGAAGCTAAGGCTGTTAGCGGCTCAATGGCGAGATGCTGTTGAGCAGCTAACAGCATTAATTTTGGAGCCGCAAGCATGTTACTAAATTCGTGGGGATCGGTCAGGCTCTGAGTCATTAATATTCATGCCTGTGCAGCTAACTCAGGGATGGTCTAAACTGTATACATAAATGCATTGTATGGGTGGATATCGTTATGAACATGCCAGAAGCAAGCTTTTTAGTTTGGCAGCAACAGTTTAGCACCGAAGATGATTGCTTGAAGTATTTAGAGAAAATGAAATGGCCAAACGGCTTTATTTGCCCTGGTTGTGGCAATGATCATAGTTACGAAATTAGAAGCCGTCATTTACGCGAATGTTCGCAATGCAAAAAGCAAACATCAGTCACGTCAGGGACACTTTTTCATGGTAGTCGACTGACTTTAATTCAATGGTTTTGGGCTATTTATTTTCTGGGCTCAGATAAGGGAAGTATCTCAGCACTTCGGCTAAGTAAGCTTATTGAAGTTAACTGGCGCACTGCTAGGTTAATTTTAAAAAAATTGAGAACGGCTATGGGTCACAGAGATAGTTTGTATCAACTTAGTGGCACTATTGAACTTGATGATGCTCTGATTGGCGGAAAGCAAAAAGGTAAAAGAGGTCGTGGCGCTGCGGGAAAAACGAATGTACTCATTGCCTGTGAAAGCCGAGATAAAAAAGCTGGCTTTATTGCGATGGAAGCGGTCGATAGTATTTGTCATATTAGTGTGGATAAATTTGTCAAAAAACACTTAAAGTCGGGTCAAGAAGTTCACTCAGATGCATTACCTGCACTGAATATTATTGATCAAACGCAAAACTATGAAGCAAGGGTAACACCAAGTAGTTTAGTGGATGAATGGCTGCCATGGGTGCATATAGCCATTGGGAATCTAAAAACATTTTTGTTGGGTACATTTCATGGTGTGTCGGGGAAATACTTGCAAGAATACTTAGATGAGTTCTGCTATCGATTCAATCGTCGATTAATGGAAAAGCAAATACCTAATCGGTTGTTAAATTTAGCAATAGTTCATGCGCCTGTAAATTCGACCTGAGTTAAATGCATAGGCATGTTAATATTTGACCGCTCTAATTCTCGTAACGCTTGTAAACCAACGTCGAATTGCTGTTCAATGATCGCTTTTTGAGTGGTAGCGACTAAATCCCAAAAAACACTGCCTTGATCAATTTCAAATGCCACCAGTGCTTTTTTATAATAACCAGCATTATAGTAAGTAGAACCTAGGGAGCGGAAATGGCGATCACTGGGATCGATACGAACGGCTAGCTCCATCGCTTTAACGGATTGACCACCCTCGGTATATAGTAAAGCGAGAGATGATAATGCGGACATTTGGCGATCATTGAGTGCTAACGCCGTTAATAAGTTTTGTTCGGCTAATTTCATTTGTTCTGGCTTACCTAGCCCGTAATAAGTTAAGTAAAGTAGTCGGTTGCCGATTTCGGCGTAGGCTGGTGCACAACTATCATCCAAAGCTAGCGACTGTTGCAGCATCGCTACTGCTAACTCATGCCCCTTTAGCGTTAAAGGGTAGGCAAGGCTGCGTAAATAATATTCGTAAGCTAATGGATCGTTGGGAATATCGCGCTCGATGGTAGCGATTTCTTGCGCGGTAAATGTTGTGTTTAAGCCGATTGCAACTTCTTGTGCCACAATATCTTGCAATTCGAACGTATTGTTATAGTCGACGGTTATTGGTTGGTGCCATACGATTTCATTGGTAGTAACATTGATCAGCTCGACGTTTAGTCGGACAACATTGGCTTCAAGTAAGTAATTACCCATTAACAAATAGTCAGCGCGTAACTCCTTGGCGATAGCGATGGGTGAGGTTGTGCTTTTTTCGTGTTGGCGAATCGATCCAGAAGGTCTAACGGTTATTTCTTTAAGGTACAATAGATTACCTATAACCTGATCGGCAATCGCAAAGCCAAGATTGGCGGTGGCATCGTCGGGTTTATTATTGCTTAATGAGGTATTTGAAACTTCACGGCCTGTCCATAATTGTTCAAATAGTTCTTGGCGACTGATCAGGCGGTCACGGTGTTTAATCAGGTAAATAATCAAGTCAAATACTTGCGGTTCAACAGCGATCAGTTGACCATTGTCGAAGAGTTTGAAATTGTCCTCGTCAATTTCAATATTGCCTAATTGATAATCATTTGGGCTCCTTAGTTGAAGTTAACTTCTTCACCCCATTCAATAGCAAAGCATTATTAATATTAGCTAATCTTCAGGTTGTAAAATTCATCAGGTGGATACTGAGATGGTTACCGAGGTAACTACTTATTAGCCGAAAGAGGGATTTATCATGAAAACATTAATTATAAGCGGACTGTGTACTTTATCGTTGGCATTACCTGTTGCTGGGGCTGACTACCAGTTTGTTGCCAATAAAATTAGGTGTAATGACATTAATATTACGGCGTTTTCCTATCAGTATAAGGCACATAAAACTCATAAGTTACTGAGCCACTACTACCAGGGACGAGTGGACATTACTGATATAGTTTTAGGTGATTCAATGGGTATTGGACAACCAGCGCTGGTAACTAGTATCAATGCTGAGCAATAGGTAGGCAGATTAATCCAGCCGACCACCGATGTTGGCTGGTCTTGTTATCATTGTTAAATTAATATCATGTTTTATTACAGGTGGTTAAGGTTGGTTTCGGTTTGGTCATTGATAATTATTTTACATCCCAGTGTTAAGCAGGTAACCTTGCAATCTGCAATTCTTATCGACAGACAGTGGTTCCATACCCTTGACCGCTGTGCATTTGAAAGCATTAAGAGCGCGCTAATCTAGGATATAAAGTAGTGACTGAAAAAAATAATTATAATACCAAAACCATTCTGACATTTATTATTCCGTCTTTAATAGGTTTGTTCCTATTTATGACGCCATTTAGTTTTGAAGGCTCGTTAACAATACCGATTGCAGTTGCGTCAAAAGCCCTGCAAAACGCCCTCGCCGATAGTATTGGAGGGATCATAACCGCAATCATTTTGTTCACAGGCTTGCTCTCTCTAATTACAACAGTTTTCAAGCCTAAGCTAGTGACTCAGCATAGCTTCTTTAATGGACTGTTTAGCGTTACCCCTGTGTGGCTGGTAGTGCGGTTGTTAGGAGCTGCTTTTGTCGGACTAACGTTCTTTGGTGTTGGCCCTGAAATGATTGTCTCGGGTAACACTGGCGGCTTAATCCTTAATGATTTATTGCCATCAATATTTAGCGTGTTTATTTTTGCTGGGATGCTGATGCCATTATTAATGAATTTCGGTTTGTTAGAATTCATTGGCACCCTATTAACCCGTATTATGCGCCCTGTTTTTAACTTGCCAGGCCGCAGTGCCGTTGATTGTATGGCATCTTGGTTGGGTGACGGCAGCGTGGCCATCCTAATGACCAGCAAGCAATACGAAGGGCGTGTTTATACTCAACGTGAAGCTGCCGTTGTTGGTACCACGTTCTCGGCGGTATCAATTACCTTCTCGCTAGTGGTTATTACCCAAGTTAAACTGGAACACATGTTTATTCCGTTTTACTTAACCGTGTGTTTTGCAGGTATTGTTGCTGCGATCATTGTGCCAAAACTGCCACCACTATCGTGGAAAAAAGATCGTTACATTGATGACACCGAGCGTCATGTAGACGCTGAAGTTATTCCAAGCCAACATAATGTCTTCACCTGGAGCTTTCATCAAGCACTCGATAAAGCGCAACACGCCCAAGGTGGTAAAGCGACATTAGTTGACGGCGTTAAAAATGTTGTTGATATGGTATTTGGTGTTATTCCCGTGGTAATGGGTATCGGCACGGTGGCATTAATTATTGCCGAATACACCCCCGTGTTTAATTATTTAGGCATGCCATTTATACCGCTATTGGAAATTCTGCAAGTACCAGAGGCCGTCGCTGCTTCAAAAACCATTGTGGTAGGTTTTGCTGATATGTTTATTCCGTCTATTCTTGCTGGTG
>JABSRS010000318.1 GCA_013214885.1 Gammaproteobacteria bacterium | reverse complement strand
AGTGTTGGTGACGATCAGGTGGTCGAATTAAAGAATTTAATGGCCCTGTTAGCACAGTCGAATAGCCGCTTTGTCAAACTCGAAGATAATCAAGTGCTTTGCCTGACTGAAGAATTACGCCAACGGTTATCCGATGTTGAGAACCTTAGTGAAGATGGTAAATTCCATGTTTTGGCCAGCCCATTAATTGATGACGCCATTCAAGGCATGCGCCAGCGAACCCTCCACGCATGGGACAAGCAGCGCGCCTTGTTGCAACAGGCCGAACAACTGGTTCCTCAGCTACCAACGACACTACAAGCAGAGTTGCGTGATTATCAACTAGATGGTTATCATTGGGCTACCCGTCTCGCACATTGGGGCGGCGGGGCCTGTTTAGCCGACGACATGGGCTTGGGCAAAACGGTTCAAGCCTTAGCGGTTATTTTAGATCGCGCCCCTAATGGTCCAAGCTTGGTGTTAGCACCGACTTCAGTGTGTTTTAACTGGCAGCAAGAAGTCGCAAAATTTGCCCCAACGCTACGGGTTAAAATTTTTGGCGTCGATACTACCACCAACGAGCAACGACAAAACATGCTCGATCAGGCTCAGCCATTCGATTTAATTATTTGCAGCTATGGTTTGTTACAGCGCGAAGGCGAACGACTCGCTAAAGTGCATTGGCATACTATTGTTGCCGATGAAGCGCAGGCATTAAAAAATCCGATGGCTAAAAGAACCCAAGCAGCATTCGCCCTCAAAGGCGACTTTAAAATGATCACCACAGGCACCCCAATTGAGAATAATCTCAATGAGCTGTGGAGCCTATTTCGTTTTATTAACCCAGGCTTACTTGGGGCGCAAAAGCAATTTCATAAACGCTTTGCTAACCCGATGGAAAGTACCACCAATACTGATGAAAGCTCAATAATTCGTGCCAATCAGGCGCTGCGTAAGTTAATCAGTCCATTCTTATTGCGCCGCATGAAAACCCAAGTATTAACCGAGTTACCATCAAGAACTGAAATTAATATTCAAGTTGAAATGAGCGAACCCGAAGTGGTGCTATACGAAGCACTACGCCAGCAAGCGATCGAAAATCTTGCCAAGGGTGATGAAACACCAGGCCAGCATCACATCAAGATGTTAGCTGAAATTATGAAACTACGCCGCGCCTGTTGTCACCCATCATTGGTGGTACCTAATAGCGGCATTGAAGGTTCAAAACTTAAAGCGTTTGATAATTTAATTGACGAGTTAAGACAAAATAATCATAAAGCCTTGGTGTTTAGTCAGTTTGTTGGTCATTTGAAAATTCTGCGTCAGCATCTTGAGCGCAAAGGGATTAACTATCAATATCTCGATGGTTCAACTCCTGCAAAGAAGCGTCGTGATAGTGTTAATGCCTTTCAAGCGGGCGAGGGAGATGTCTTTTTAATTAGCTTAAAAGCGGGTGGTTCTGGGCTTAATTTGACTGCTGCCGATTACGTTATTCATATGGATCCGTGGTGGAACCCTGCGGTCGAAGATCAGGCGTCGGATCGCGCCCATCGCATGGGGCAAACTCGCCCTGTGACTATTTATCGCTTAATCGCTAAGAATACTATTGAAGATAAGATATTGGCATTGCATCAACGAAAACGTGACTTGGCCAATAGTTTATTAGATGGCAATGATAGTGCGGGCGCAATTACCGCGAGTGATATGATGGCCCTGTTGCAACAACAAGTTTAAATTAGGCTGATGTTAGCTCAAACAAACGGCTATCGAATAAGTTTTTGAGTAAACAGGAAAAATCAATAATAAAGCATTGCTGATGTTGGTCGATTTTATGCTCGAGGTTGCGGTCTAGGACTTCGAGTAAATCTCTCGTTACTAGGTCGACTTGAGTAACAATATGCAGCCTTTCATCTTGGCTCAGGGATTTATGCTCGTTAAAAAGCATCACCATTTGTTCCACCATTTGATAACGAATGAATTGCTTTAGGGTCGGGGCATCATCACAACCTTTAGGTTGTTGCTCAAACAATGATAGGCTATCAGAAAGGTAGCCAATTAACTCTAAATATCCGTCACTATCAGTGATCATTCGCACCTTCCTTGTTAACGCCAACTAAAAAATTACCTATTAATTTTAGTATCACTTAAAAATTGTGATCAAACAAGCTTGTTTAGATTGTTATTGAGTCGCGGGCTAGGTTATACTCCGCGCCGGGAGTTGGTCAGGCAATCGCTGCGTTAACATTAAGTTTAACGGGGAGGAAAGTCCGGGCTCCAAAGAGCAGGGTGCCAGGTAACGCCTGGGAGGCGAAAGCCTACGACAAGTGCAGCAGAGAGAAGACCGCCGATGGCTCCGTAAGGAGAACAGGTAAGGCTGAAAGGGTGCGGTAAGAGCGCACCGGGCGACTGGTAACAGTTCGTTGCAAGGTAAACTCCACCCGGAGCAAGACCAAATAGGGTTCCACATGGCGCGGCTCGCGTTGGAACCGGGTAGGTTGCTCGAGCCTGTGAGCGATCGCAGGCCTAGACGAATGATTGTCCACGACAAAACCCGGCTTATCGACCAGCTCCCACCTATTCTGATACCGCTTGTAATACAAGCGGTTATCTTTTTCCTCTTCAAAGCTTACCTCAAGTGTTACACGGTTCTAAAAACCTCGTTGATTGTCGATGGTTTGCATCATGAAATCTGTCCAAGGTTTTAACTACCTCTACCGCCGCAACAACACTTATTATGCCAATCTAGCTAAAAATGTGATCTAATTGAGATTGTTTTTTATCACCAGATATGTCAATGCAAAACCTCAAAAATACAGATTTTAAAAAGTTGGCTAGCCACAAAAGGTCTATTCAAATGAAAATGCGATTACTAGCATTATCTCACTTTCAAGATGGCCAGTCTCGCGCATCGATTGCTAAGTACTTAAAAGTGAGCCGAACAAGCGTAAACAAATGGATTAGCGGCTACTTAACTGGCGGTATTGTTGCTCTTAATGAGAAACCAAGAACTGGCCGTCCGCATTTTTTAACTAAATCACAACAGACAATGCTGTGTGATTTCATTAGTTCACATGCAAATAGCCAAACAGGTGGAAGGCTTATTGGGCATGATATTCAGCGCTATATCAAAGATAATTTCGATATTGATTACCACGCAGATTATATTTATATCCTTCTGGCAAAGCTTGGATTTTCTTGGACGACATCACGCTCTCGCCACCCAAAGCAATCAGATGAGATACAAGAGAATTTTAAGAAAATTCTATTATGAAACGATCATGAGGATCCCCAGCTATATGCCTACAGATAAGGTAGATTTTTGGTTTCAAGATGAGGTTCGCTTTGGTCAACAAAATACCACAACACATGTATGGAGTCCCGTGGGGGCAAGACCTCGGGCAGTGAGACAGCAACAATTTGAATATGCTTATCTTTTTGGCGCAGTCTGCCCTGCACGAGGGTCGGAGAAGCGATAGTTGTTCTGTGGATTAATAAAGAAGTCATGCATAAACAGATTGAGCTTATCGCTAATGTCACAGATCCAGATAGACATGCCTATAGTGGTCATGGATGGAGCGAGCTGGCACAGCGAAGATCTATCGTCAGACATTTGATAATGTCAGTATGATCAAACGGCCACCTTACTCTCCAGAATTAAATCCTATTGAGCAAGTGTGGAGTTGGATGAGACAACACCACTTAGTGAACAGAACATTCAAAGGCTACGATGAAATTGTCAGTAGTGTTTGCGCAGTGCGGGACTCATTTTTGAGCGGCGGCGAAAGAGTAACAAATATGTGCACAAGAGATTGGATAAATCTGACCAATTAAATAGCTAGATTGGTATTAATATCGATTAACGTGAAGTTGGGTTGATTTGAGATGCCATAAAACGTTTAGCAAACTAGGGACCGTAATAGAAGTTAAAGTGATCTTGGTTCTTGCATGATAGTTAAGGATCACTTTGTCCGTAGAGCAGACATTGGCAAATACTACCGCTTACGTCTGCTCTCGGCTGTGGGGTGTGAATGCTTTTATACGGGAGTTCACTGGGTAAAATCATGCCAGTGTTGAATTAGGATTAGCCGAGG
>JABSRS010000317.1 GCA_013214885.1 Gammaproteobacteria bacterium | reverse complement strand
GTTGAACCTCTAGCAAAAATGGCGTTAGAAATTATTACCCATGAACAGCTCACATCAAGTACTGATGAAAACCGTCGTCCGGACAAAGAAAAAATACCAACGTAGCTTATCAAAATAGGGGCTGTGGCAGTGTTGCCATAGCACTTAACGTTCTATTTTAAAATAAACAAAAAACTAAAATCCTTCATAGGAGCATTACTCATGGATTCATTATTAGATTTCACCTCGAAAGTAGTCGTTATTACCGGTGCTGCTCAAGGCTTTGGCCAGTTATTAGCGCAGTCTCTGGCTGAACGTGGCGCAACATTAGTGCTTGGAGATATCAACGAAGCTGGCGTTAAAAAAGTGGCTGATGAGTTATCGGCCAAAGGCATTGATGCCATAGGCATGAAATGTGACGTATCAAGTAATGCCGACTGTAAAGCGATGGTGGATTTCGCCGTTGAAAAATATGGCTGTGTAGATATTGCCGTCAATAATGCGGGAATTAGCCAACCTTTTTTACCTTTACATGAAATCGATGAAGCGCTGTTAGACCAACAATTTGCCGTTAATGTTAAAGGGGTGCAATTTGGTATGCGCCATCAAATAACGCAAATGTTAAAGCAAGGTGAAGGCAACATACTTAATGTCAGTTCACGAGCAGGCATTAGCGCTGCAGCTTCATTAGGCGCTTATGGTGCGGCTAAACACGCGGTTATTGGCTTAACTAAAACCGGCGCGGTTGAGTATGCCCGTCATAATATTCGCATCAATGCAATTTGTCCTTCTTTTGCCTTAACACCTATGGTGACTGATATTGCCGATGATGGTTTGCAAACTCAGATGAGCAAAATTGTACCAATGAAACGACTTGGTGAGCCAGAAGAAATTGTCGTGATGATGGTGATGATGTTGTCACCAGCCAATACCTATTTAACCGGGCAGTGTATTTCAATTGATGGCGGCGTTTCTGCTGCATAAAGAACTGCTGCAAAAATAACGACATTTATAGTTAACTAAAACTTAGCTAACTATTGCAAATTAGCTGTAATAACAAATTAAAGAGAAGACTATGGCCGCACCTATGATGAATGAACGTGATCTTGAATTCATGCTTTATGAGCTGTTTGACAGTGAATCGCTGATCAGCAGAGAGCGCTATCAAGACCATGACAGGCAAACGTTTAATCAAGTGATCGACACCGCAAAAAACGTGGCAGAAAAATTTTTTCTGCCTATTAGACAAAAGCTTGATACCGAACAACCTACTTTTGATGGTAAAAAAGTCCATTTAATTCCTGAGTTGAAAGTAGCGTTTGATGCGGTGATTGAATCAGGACTTTCATCGGCTACGGCTGATTATGAGCTGATGGGTATGCAGTTACCGCCTATTGTCGCTAACGTGGCTAATAGCTATCTTTTTGCTGCCGGTGGTACCGGTATGGGTTATACGGCGCTAACGTCAGCTAATGCTAACTTATTGCAAGCCCACGGTAGCCAAGAATTAATTGATCGCTGGGTTAAACCTATGCGTAGCGGCCGTTTTGCCGGCACTATGGCGATGACTGAGCCAGGTAGTGGCTCTGGTTTAGCCGACCTTACCACGAGTGCGGTTAAATCAGCACAGGGTAACTATAAAGTCACAGGTAATAAAATTTTTATTTCTGGCGGCGATCATGACTTAACTGAAAATATAGTGCATTTGGTACTGGCAAGAATTAAAGGTGCCCCTCAGGGTATCAAGGGTATTTCCCTTTTTGTTGTGCCTAAATTTTTGCTTAACGATGATGGCTCAATTGGGGCTGATAACGAAGTTGCCTTAGCGGGATTATTTCACAAAATGGGCGGACGAGCACAAACGTCAACCGCCTTAAGCTTTGGTGAAAAAAAGGGTTCGGTTGCTTATTTAGTCGGTGAAGAAAATCACGGCCTTAAATACATGTTCCACATGATGAATGAAGCTAGAATCATGATCGGCTCTTCCGCGGCAATTACCGCCTTAGCAGGTTATCATTATTCGCTAGATTACGCTAAAGAGCGCCCTCAAGGCCGTTTACCTTCGTGTAATGATCCACATTCTCCTATGGTTAATATTATTGAACATGCCGATGTTAAGCGGATGTTATTAGCACAAAAAGCCTATGCTGAAGGCGCTTATGCGCTGGTTTTATATGGTACACAATTAGCTGACGATGAAAAAACGGCTGACACGGAGCAGGCACGAACACAAGCACACTTACTACTCGATTTTTTAACGCCAATAATCAAAACATGGCCGTCAGAGTATGGTCCGAAAGCGAATGATTTTGCTATTCAAGTGTTAGGTGGACATGGCTATATCAATGAACATCCGGTTGAGATGTTTTATCGTGATAATCGCTTAAACCCAATACATGAAGGCACTACCTGCATTCAATCGCTAGATTTATTAGCGCGTAAATTACCGATGAATAATCTTGCTGGTTATTTAGCTACTTTGGCCGAAATGGAAAAAACCTCAGTCATTGCGCGTGAGTATGACAACTTAGTTTGTTATTGCGATGAGCTTGACGCAGCGATGGCTAACTTAAAGCAAACAACAAACACCTTGTTACAAGCAATGTCGACACAGAATATTGATTTAGTACTTTCTAATTCGGTTAAATATATTGAGTTATTTGGTCATATCACTATTGCTTGGATATGGCTTAAACAAGGGGTTGTTGCCACAAAATCGCTTGCTGAACAACCGCATGAAAGTGATATAAGCTTCTACCAAGGCAAGCTTCAGGCGTTACAGTATTTTTATCGTTTTGAATTACCCCAAATATATCATTGGTCAAGTATTTTAAGTGAAATAGACAGTACTTGTTATGAGATGAATGCAGATTGGTTTTAATTAACTAGCCATAAAGCCACAGGTAATTAATAAAAAGTAATGTAACTTTTACCACCGAGGGCTCTTTGAAGCTACACAGAGGATTTATTATTCTCTGTGTAGTGTGTAACACCTAAGTGTTAGCTCTGTGGTCAATATTTTTCAGCTAAACAAATACACAACATATAACCAGAAGGAAAATAATCATGGTCAAGATAATTAACAAAGAAGAAATCGCTCAGTATATAGATTATCAAGCTCAGCCGACGCCTTGGCATACAGTCACACAAGAGCAAATCAATCAATTTGCTGACTGTACCTTGGATCAGCAGTTTATTCACACTGATCCTGTAGCGGCTAAAGCCACTCCTTTTGGCTCTACCATTGCCCATGGTTTTTTGTCTTTATCTATGTTGTCGCATTTTGCTGAAGATTACAGTTTGATGATCAAAGGCTTTTATATGGGCTTGAACGCGGGCTTTGATAAAGTGAGATTTTTGCAACCCGTTAAAGTAGACAGCCATATTCGAGCACACGCCAAAACGTTAACCATTGAAGAAAAGAAACCGGGTCAATTTCGTATCAGCACTGAAGTTACGGTTGAAATTGAAGGTTGTGATACTCCCGCGCTTGTTGCGCAATGGATATCGGTACAAATGGTTAAGTAAATAATTATAACAAGCTAAATTTTAACACCTTAAAGGAGATTATTATGACAATAAGTTTTGCAGGTAAAGTCGCTATCGTTACTGGCGCAGGTAATGGTTTAGGTCGCTCTCATGCATTAGCACTTGCTGCTCGTGGCGCTAAAGTAGTGGTTAATGATTTGGGTGGCGCTAGAGATGGCAGTGGTATGTCATCAGAAGCTTCGCAAGAAGTTGTTCGTTTGATCAAGGAAAATGGCGGAGAAGCTATTAGCCACGGCGCAAACGTTGCTAATTTTGATGAAGTACAAGACATGGTAAAACAAACCATGGCTAAATGGGGACGAGTTGATATTTTAATCAATAACGCTGGTATTTTACGCGATAAGTCTTTTACAAAAATGACTTTAGATGACTTTAAATTGGTCATGGATGTTCATGTAATGGGTTCGGTAAATTGTACCAAAGCCGTTTGGGATATTATGCGCGAACAAAATTATGGTCGCATTGTTATGACCACGTCTTCAAGTGGCATGTACGGTAATTTTGGTCAATCAAATTATGGCGCAGCTAAAATGGCTGTTTTAGGTTTGATGAATACATTAGTTATTGAAGGCGCTAAAAATAATGTTCGCATCAATGCATTAGCACCAACAGCGGGTACACGTATGACTGAAGATTTAATGCCAGCAGAAATTGTTAGAGCCTTCTCACCTGAATCTGTCACTGCCGGTATGCTGACGTTATGTGATGATGACGCGCCAAATCGCTTTATTTTATGTGCCGGTGCCGGTGGTTATTCAAGTGCAAGCATGTTTGAAACTGAAGGTTGTTTTCTTCCACACACAGAACAAAGCAAAGAAAACGTACTTGTGAAATGG